>JAFLTR010000030.1 GCA_022509205.1 Muribaculaceae bacterium
GAACTTGATTATCTCAAATTAAGAGAATCAACACGAAAAATTGCATTAGAGCTCAATTCCTTGAAATCAGGAGAAAAAAAATTTTCCAGGATTATAGAAGTCATAAATACAAAAATTTAAACATAAAAAGTTTTAAATATAATCTAATTTGTAGATAAATTAAGATTAATTTAAAAGCAAAATAGGATTATCAATCATACAATCTATCATCAATCAATCTATCTTTCTATATCTGTTAAAGTTTTATTTTCTTAACGTAAGTATATAGTCGTTCTCTATCATTATCTATATTTTTATCCAAATAGGAGGTATATGGATAATATGCCATGTATTTTCTTAATGATCCGCTTGCATTTACTCGTGATAAATAAGAAAGATAGGTTTGAGATGCAAATAGAGGAATAAATAGGATTATCCAATAAATGAATCTTAATCTTACCTTCTTTTTCCCAATATAAAATAAACTAAACAACCAATCGCTCATAATAACAATTGGGAAAAATAGAAGATAGTTATTAAAACGGAATATAATGGGGATAGATAGAGAAACTAATGATATATAGATACTTAAAAGCGTTAAAATTTCAAATCTTTGTGAATAAAATCTTTTTCCACTTTTCTTGGCTGCATAATTGAGGAAATACAAGGAAATTAAAGGAAATACCACCGATCTGATAATTGCTCCAATTAATCCTAAGATATTGAGATTTCCCTTTATTACGTTAGTACCTTCATATTTATTAGTTAATTCTTGTGCAGAAGCACTAAAAGAGGAAATTAATTGAACATATCTAAAGAAGACAAGTTGAATTGAAAACGCAAAAATAAAAACAGCAATACAAATAATCCAAGTTCTTTTTCCAAATAGAAAAAACTGTTTGATAAAAGGCAATGAGAACAATGGAAGAAAAAACATAATCATAGCAGAGGTGTGAAAAAGGGAAGCCACCAACGCATAAAGATACCACACTAGCCAATTTCCTTTATTATAATAAGGCCATGCTAACAAAAAGAAACCTGCTGCTATTGCTTCTCTAATTTGTTCAAATATTAAAAGAGTATAAAGGAAGAAGAAAAAAAGAAGTATTGAAAAAAAAGGATTACGAGTGTTATTTTTAAAAAACCAAACAGCGGCACTACACACAAAAGCAGATTGAATGAAATTCAGTAAGATTAATTCGGGTGTAAATAATTTGGTGAAAGAAGCTAATACAACGAAACCAGGTGCGAAGCGGATACTTTTTATTTCATCCAAAGTAAGTGAATTCAATGGATGTAATTTCTTATAGAAATTATAATACTGCGGATTATCAAGTCCTAATCGATAATGTAATCCACCAATTAATATTAATAAAAGAGTTATTAAAACTAACCAGGTCTCTCTCCCTTTTACGCAACGCCTATAGTCATAGACATAGATTAGTATTAATAATGAAAATATGACTACAAAATAGATCATGCCACTGTCTGAAATTAATAATTTATAATTGATTCTTCATCGACCTAAAAAATTTAATTACTGATTTTAGTCTATTATTGGTATTTTTAACATTCTTTGCCATTAAATGATGATTGCTTAAAGCCAGCCTTAGAAATAATTTTTGCATAAAATTAAGTCTCCGATTCTGATAAATTAAGAACCTATAATCATTAAATTGCTGACTATATTTTTTGTTGGGAAATGATATTTCAAATAATCTATAAAGCAAGTCAATAATTTTGGAATTCAATCCTCTATGAAAATGTTTGTTGGACACCTCTTTCCATCTTTCGATGAACAATATTAAATCCAAAATTTCATTAATCCTTTTTTCTCCATGTAATGTTATTAGCGAATTTTGCCGTTTTCTATAAGAATACAAAGAAGAAGGAATTATGTTAATTTTTAAGTTATTCTGTAAAGTCAATAATTGAATGAAAAATGCTACGTCTTCACAATATGATATATTTGATGGAAACGTAATATTATTACAAATTTCTCTTTTAATAAGTTTATTCCATAAGGCCCCATGTAAACATGGCTTGGATGCTCCCGTGATACTTTCAAGAAAATCGATATTTGTTTTAGTTTCTTTTTTATATATGTTCTTTCTACTGTTACCGTTATTATCAAATTCAGTATAGCCAACAACTACAATATCAGAATTATTGTCTATAGCAGTTTGAACTAATAATTGATAAGCATTCCTATCAATAAAATCATCGGCATCACAATATATCACCCAATTACCGGTAGCTATAGATAATCCTTCTTGCCGAGAGATGGAGACCCCTTTATTTTCATTATGTCGCTTTAATTTTATATTATCCTTTCTTTTAGGATATTCTGTAATTACTTCTTCCAGAATCTTTATACTATCGTCTGTTGAAGCATCATCTATGAAAATATATTCAATATTTTGTAAGGTCTGATTGAAAAGACTTTCAGCGCATTCCCTAATGTATGGCGCAACATTATACACCGGTATAATCACCGATACGTCAGGAACATTGGAAGCCTTTTCTTGCATAGTTTCAGATATGTGGAGCCATCGACAATCTTCCGATTATCTTTTCCACATCTTTTTGCGGTATATTTATATCAAGGTGGGCTAAAGTATTCTCGAGCCGATGAATATCAGTGCCAAGTAAATCCACCATATCTTTTGAAAGCAACCATTCAGCTTTTTTTCTGGCAGTTTCTCCATAAGCTCCCACAATTGAAAGAAGATTCAGCTGGAAAATGACACCTTGTTCCTTAAGCTTCTTATAGTCCTTTTCCTCCATGTAACGATAGCGCTCGGGATGGGCAAGAATAAGGTTATAACCTTTTTTTCTGGCTCCTTCAAGCATTTCATCCATGGCAAAGGGAGGAGTGTAGTATGATGTTTCCACTAAAAGGTGATCTCCATTTTTACCGATTGGCAGAAAATCATTTTTCCCAAGCCGCTCTTCAAACATATTATCGAGCATATTTTCAGCAGCAAGAGCTATTTCCACATTACCTTTCCATGCCTCTTTTAACTCCTCAAACCGCTTCTTTAGATCCTCGGTTGCATTAGGGTAGTCCTCCATAATATGAGGGGTTAGCCATACTTTTTTAAATCCCAGACGCTGATATTCTTCAAGTACTGCCAAAGCATCCTCCATGGTCTTGATTCCATCATCCACTCCGGGAAGGATATGCGAGTGCCAATCGGTGAATCCTTCAAATATCCCCGAATCTTTTAATGTAACTTTCTTGCTCCCAAACAACCACATGGAATCAATAAATTCTAATCGTTAATTTAGGTTCTGGTAATTACCGTAGGTGTAGTAGCGACTGTGTACAGCCTCTGTACCATTGAGAATAACACTCATATTCTTGAATTTCTTCTCTTCATAGAATTCATTCAGTTCTTTGAGGGCTGAACGTTCAAGCAGTCCTGCTCTCACCACGAAGAGAGTCCTGTCGGCCAATGGAGCCACAATCTGAGTATCAACCACAATATTTACCGGGGGACAGTCAAGGAAAATAACATCGTAATCTTTACGAGCTTCTTCAACGAGAGTCTCCAATCTGCCATCCTCAAGCAGTTCAGCCGGATTTGGGGGAATCTTGCCTATAGGCATAATGGATAGATTCGGGCTTGCCGGAGATTGCACTATTAGACTCTTCCAATCATCTGTATTGCCTGTGAGGAAAGAGGTCAGACCTTTATGTGGCATTCCCACGTACATTGATGAAGAGCCATGTCTTAGGTCGCAGTCAATTATCAACACTTTCTTGCCTTTGATACAAAAGCTCATGGCAAGGTTGTAGGTTATAAACGATTTACCACTCCCGGGATTGAAAGATGTCAACATAATCACTTGAGGACCTGCATTCTTACCGGTCATGAAATCGATATTTCCACGGATCACACGGAACGCTTCATTGACAACATCTCGTTTCCCTTCCTCCACAACTGCAAGCGGAGGCTTTTCATCCTTTTTCTTCCTTGTGGGAAGCTTTTGGGCAAGTTCCTTAAGGTTCTGCTTTTTACCCACTTGAGGAATCTCACCGGTAAATGGCATGATAATATTGTCAAGGTCTTTCTTACTTCTAACTGTGGTGTTACTGGTTTCAAGGAAATATAACAAAATAAGAGGAGATCCTAATCCGATTATACCGGCAATTATTATAATGAGACCTTTCCTTGGAGCTATGGGGTTAAGTGGACCAATAGGAGGAGTTATGACTCTGACATTATCCGCCGTGAATTTCATTGTGAGCTCATTCTCTTCTTTCTTTTGCAGCAAAAAGAGATAAAGAGCTTCTTTAACTGCCTTTTGTCTCTCCTCTGAAAGCATCGGTAAAGTCGCCTCTGGAGTATTTGCCAATTGATTGTTGGTTTTCGATTGTTCTCCCTGTAAATTGTTGAAAGCTTCCTGCAAAGTCTCAACACGGTTGTTGACTGATTGCTCGATACCTTTTCTCATTTCAGATAGCTGCTGATCATAACTCTGAACCAAAGGGTTAGAATCTGATGAACTGCTCAAGATGGAATTTCTGTTCAAGAGCAACTCATTATATGCCACAATCTGATTTCCTAAGGCATAATCATCGATGCCCAAATTGACAGGTAATACGGTGTTGAGATTCTTATTTTTCTTCAGAAAATCTTGCATATATTTTGACATAGTGAGCTGATTGGAAATAGTCAGGATCTCACCTTTCAATCTTGCGTTGATTTCATAATTTGTTGCAATATCCGACACGACATTGGGTATTCCTGTTTTCTTAACAAACTGAGCCAATGATTCGTCTACATCCCCCAGTTCTTCCTGAATCACTTTTAGCCTTTCATCAATAAATGCGGATGTGGCCCTTGCCATTCTATTTTTGTCGTTTACCCAATCTTGATTATATACCTTCAGAACATAATTAAGAATGTCCATGGCTCTTTGTACAGAGACATCAGTCACTGTCATTTCAATTACATCAGCATCCTGATCTGCCAAATCAGCTTTAAATTTTTTTGAATAAAGCTCCACAGTGGTCTGCATCGGCATTTTGCTGATTACAATGGTCTTTTTCTTCGGACTCTCATCTGACTCATAATTGGGATTAGGAGTTATTTTTACTAACCCTAATGGAGTCTGAACAATTTCTTGACCAGGTTTTACATTTATAACGTCTTTAAATTTGACTTTTTCATTGCCAATGAAAGTGGTGAATCTCTTTAATTCCATGGAGCCATCCGGTTCCAGTTCCATGCGAAAAGATCCTCCTCTTTGTGAATCAATATCCAGCATATCAACCCTGAAAGGAAGATTTGATCCATATAAAGTCTTATATCGTAGTCCATCACGTATGGCATAATTCATATATAGTTGCAGCGAATCTGCTACTTGATATAGAATAGCGGGTGAAGTTATAGTCAGTAATTCATTGTAGACATTAGTGTTTTTTGAGAAAAGCCCTAAAGTAGAAAATGCATTCGATATGTCAGCTACTCCACCTCCCGAATCCTGCTCATTCACTAATACCTGTTCGTATCTAATATATTCCGGTTGCTTTCGGTAAATATAAAACAGGGCTATTCCTATTGCACAACACAGGCAGATGGCAAACCACCACCATTTATTTAAGCAAATCTTAATAAAATCTTTTATATTGAAATCAGAAATCTCTTCTGTTTTAGCAATGTTGTTTTGATTATTCTCAGCCATATTGCGCTGTAACTATTTGGTTTATAGTTTGAAATTTATAATTACCGAATATACTTAGCCGGGATTTGGAGAAGCAAATTTTAATTATTATCGGAGCACGAAGACTCCGACGGTGGTAGTGATGGAGGTTAGAAGGGAGGCAACCGAGATCCAAAATCCGGTGGTATAGATATTATTACCGTTGGTAGTGGTTTGGCGTTTCCTCATATCGTTAGGTTCCACATAGACAATATCCCCTTGTTTTAAATAATAAACGGGAGATTGGGTCAATTCTTTGAAATTGGTGATGTCGACCTTATAATTTTTTGCCACTCCGTTTTCTTCGCGAATCACGGAGATTGTCTCTCTCTTGCCTTGAAGTGTAAGGTCGCCGGCCATGGCTAATGCATCTACGATAGAAATTTTATCCTGGTTGATATCATACATACCCGGATTAGTCACCTCCCCAAGCAAAGAAACTCCCATATTTACGAATTCCACAGTAATAACAGGGTCTTTTGCAAGGTCGCGTCCTATAAGTTCCCCTTTTATGAACCCTGCGAGTTCACTGCGTGTCATCCCGGCCACTTTGATTTCCCCCAGTACCGGAAAGTCAATAGTACCCTTAGGAGTCACTGTGTATTGGGATAATCCTGCTGCTGATCCTGTTCCATTACGTGTCATTCCCGAAGTGGTGGTGTAGTTGCCGGTTTCGCCAATTCGTTCTGTCACTGCCGGCAGGTTAAAAAGAGCGGATAAGGAAGGTTCCATGGTTTTGACGACAATACTCAGCTTGTCGTTTGGTTCGATCTTAATTTCTCCGTTTTGTGGCATCACTATACCTTCGGTATTGATATCCTGAAAGTAAGCTACATCCGTAGGTGTTTTACAGCTTGTTGTAATAAAGAGGAGTGAAAGGAGGAGAAAAATTGAGAGGAAACCTTTATTCCGAGTCATAATCATTCAAAAAGAGTCTTACCAAGTTTGGCCTCCCGATTAGATATAGCTTTTGAAAGAGCGAAATTTACGCCTGTCCAGATCACCAGGTCAGCCAATATGATAAAAGTAGGGTTAATAAATTCTGAGAGGAGCATATTGATCACTATAAAGAACATCGACCACAACATTATTATTGTGAGCGCTATTCTTTGATTAAGACCTAATGCAAGAAGTTTATGATGAATGTGAGATTTATCGGGTAAGAAAGGATTGTGATGTCTCACAACTCTATGGATGTAGACTCTCACTACATCGAACAGGGGTATGATAAGGGGAGAAATACCCAATATCACGGGATTGTAGTCAAAAGCCACAGGCACTTCACCCAAATGAAGCATCCCAATGGCACAGAATATGAGGATCATGCCGGTAGTGAGAGCGCCGGTATCTCCCATGAAAATCTTTTTCTGCTTATTTGCCTGTCCGAAGACATTATAATAGAAGAAAGGCATTAGAGTGCCGGCACCTGCTGCCGACAACATGGAATAGGAATATTTTCCGGCCACAAAGAAAATAATAGAGTAAAATATAAATGCGACAGTGCTCAAACCTGAAGCGAGACCATCGATACCGTCAATAAGATTGATTGCATTGACTACATAAACTACCATGAATGCTGTGACAATCCAACCGATCCAGTTATAAATGTCGTGTATCCAAAGGAGACCGAAGAAATTGTCGATAAAAGTGCCTGAGAAAACTATAAGGATTGAGGCAATTATCTGAACAGCAAATTTTGCCATGTAGCGTACCCCGATAAGGTCATCGGCAATGCCCACAAGAAACATCAGGAGCACAGCGCAAATCATAAAATAGAAAGGTATGACACTATCAAAATATATGCCGGCCACTTCCCAACCGTGATATTTCATGCTGAAACCCACCACAATAGCAAATGAAAAGAGAATAGCAGGAAAAAAGGCTATCCCACCGAGACGCGGCACAATTCCTTTATGAATTTTCCGGTCATCGATTTCATCAAAAAGTTTTTTGCGGAACGCAATAAGAAGTATTTGCGGAATGATGATTCCCGCAAGCAGTAGAGATACAAAAAAAGTAATTATATCGTTTGCTATCCAGATTTCCATAAAGGTGTTATGCTTATACATAACGGGCTTTGTTGCCAAAGCTTTTGCAAAAATAGTTTTTTTAACTGAAATTTCAAAATTTAACGATAAACTGATTCAGAGTCGCGTCATTCTCTTTGATTTTTACGATTTTTGAATGTAAATTTGCATAATCGAACTCATGTTACGGATTCTTCGTGAACCCGTTATTGCTGATAAAGGTTTGCCCGATGCGCATACTGCCTGAAATATTGTCATTACGAGTCAATTCCATATTTGCTCTTATCGCTGTCATAACCATTTGTGGCTCCGGAAAGACGAGGGCTGATGAAATCGTGGCCTCTGGGAGTGATCTCGTTTATAAAGTAGAGACAAGAGCTGCATTTGGAGGGGGAGAAAACAACCCCTTCTGGCTTGTCAGCAATATTCATGGGTTGGGTTCGCCGGAGTTCAACAACGGATATGTGCGCGGGGAGGTGGCAAAACAGATGAAAGAATCCAAGAGGTTTGACTGGGGGGCAGGTGCAGATATTTCTCTTGGTTGGAACCTCCCTTCTGTTTTAGGTATCCGGCAGCTTTACGGCGAACTTCACTACAGGCGTCTATATGTCAGCGTAGGCAGTAAAAATTTTGATTCATATTATAATGATATACGTCTTTCGTCGGGCGACCTGCTTTATTCGGGTAATGCCATTGCAATTCCCCAGCTAAGGGTTGGCACCATGGGATTCGCACCGATATGGGGTACAAAGGGATGGCTGTCAGTCAGAGCCTATCTCTCCTATGGAAAATTCACGGATTCCGGATGGCAGAAAGATTGGGTGGCACCGGGATCTGAAAGAACTACCGGAGTGCTTTTCTGTGGGAGGGGGTTATGGTTTAAGGTGGGTAATTACAATACTTTCCCGCTGACCCTTGACTTTGGCATTGAAATGGGCACTCAGTTCGCCGGAAATGTTTATAAGGCTGGCAAAGTGATCCGGATGCCTCATGGATTCGTAGATTGGCTGAAAGCCTTCATACCATTGGCCGGAAACAGTAGCACCCCCACCGGTGAACAGACAAACATTCAGGGTAACATGACCGGCGAATATAATATAGCTATCAATTACTCACCAACTCCCGACTGGCATCTGAAATTATATCTTGACCATTATTTTGAAGACCATTCCCAGATGTTTTTAGAGTATGGAATGTGGAAAGATGGTCTTTGGGGCTTAGAGGTAAAGTTCCCTAAAAATAGGTTTGTTGATAAGGTTGTATATGAATTTGTCCAGACTACCGACCAAACCGGAGCTGTTAATAACGATTATTCACCTGAAGTGCCTCATCAGGTGAGTGGACGAGATAATTATTACAACCATTACCTTTATAATTGCTGGCAGACCTGGGGAATGACGATAGGTACTCCATTGGCGATTTCTCCACTTTACAATCGTAATCATATTTTGAAAATCTTCAATACCCGATTCAAGGCAAACCATATAGGAATAGAAGGGCGTCCGTTGGCCGACCTCAGATACAGATTTCTTCTGACATTCACTCAAAACTGGGGCACTTACTGGTATCCCTTTCCCAGGAGAATGGATAATTGCAGCGGACTTGTGGAACTTGATTACTATCCAAGATGGTTGAAAGGTTTTTATGCCAAAGGCGCCGTGGCATGGGATAAGGGACCTCTTCTCGGTAATAATCTTGGTGGAATGATATCGATTGGTTACGAAGGATTTGTGACCTTCAAGAAACATTGAAGAAATGCATAAGATACGAATCTGGTTATTCACCACGCTATTGCTCCTTCTTATGGGAGGATGTATGAAAGCCCCGATCAATGGGGATCTGGATGGTCAATGGGAGGTGATGTCTGTGACCCCTGTGCCTGCAAACATTGTGATCAATGAACGTCTCTTCTATAATTTTTCATTACAGGTGTGCGATTTGACATACTATGGTGCGCTATTCACACATGGCAATATTAACTATACGGGTGAAACCCTTTGGATTGATTTCCCTCTTGTCAAGAGTGAGAAGGGAGTCGAGACGCTTAAACAATACGGAGTGCTCACAAATCCGGTGTGTTTTAATGTAGAGTTCAAGGATAAACACCATCTTACCTTGTATAATGAAGATTCTGTGGTGGAATTAGTGAAACATTGATAGTTGTATAAAAGAAAAATCCCGGGTAAGCTCATATTTTAAATGCTTATCCGGGATTCTTTTTATAATTCAGTTTAATTATCAAGTCCTAATTCGTGCACTTCCTCTTGCATATCTCCAACAGTAGGATAATTGGGGTCGGGAGTTGAGATTGTAGGATTCATTTTCACCCACAAAGCTTGCGGGATAGACCTCCATATACCTGTGAAAATATTCCATCTCCAATCTACTACAGCAACCCTGTATTTCTTCACGATAGCCTTGATGATCAAAGGGACTACATAATCCACTGTCATATTCATAGGATAATTCTCATTGGGATTTTCAAGTGGAGTCCTAACCCAACCGGGACGTATATCGGTAAATATAATACCTGATTTCTCCGCATTCGACATCTGTTCAACAGCATCGAGATACCATTGTCCGAATTTCTTGGATGAAGAATAAGCTGCGAGACGTCCGATACCCTTTGTGCCGGCCACAGAAGTGATAGCCGCTATCTGACCTTTCTTCTTGTTGGTGCGGAAATACCTGTAAGCCGCACTAATCATACGAGCGAATCCGCAACAATTGGTTTGTGCTACCTTCACATCCGTCTCCGGATCAAGATACAGGTTTTCATTATAAATACCGGCTACATGGAAATAAATATCCATCCCTCCGAGTTCTTCAATCAGATCATTGAGCTGGGAAACCGCCTCCGGTTTTGTAATATCAATCTTGGCATACTCTACAAATTCCGGATATTTATCTTTCAGGGCCTTCATCGGAGCCGTATGACGTGCGGCTATGCCAACCTTTACTCCTCTTGAAGCCAAAGCCTCTGCTACTCCATAACCCATGCCTGACGAGGCACCCATTATAACTACTTTTTTCATAATTGTCTTTCTTTTAATGTTGATTATAAAAGAATAACAATTGAAAGGAAAAAAGGGTTTAAGGTTGCCGGAGACTGAAAAAAATATTACAAGACAAAATTGGGAAATGTGCCCTTAAACTTCCGAACCGGCGAATTCCATAAGATAAGCCTTGATGAAAGCGTCGATATCCCCGTCCATCACACCACCCACATCAGAAGTCTGGTAATTTGTGCGATGGTCTTTTACGCGTCTGTCGTCGAATACATAGCTACGGATCTGGCTACCCCATTCGATTTTTTTCTTTCCGGCCTCTACCTTAGCCTGCTCTTCCATGCGATGTTTCAATTCCTTGTCATAAAGAATTGACTTCAACTGGCGCATGGCGTTCTCTTTATTTTTAGGCTGGTCGCGGGTCTCTGTGTTTTCAATCAGGATCTCCTCTTCCTCTCCGGTATAGGGATCTTTATACTGATAGCGGAGTCGTACCCCCGATTCAACCTTATTCACATTCTGACCTCCGGCACCTCCTGAACGGAATGTGTCCCATGAAACTCTTGCCGGTTCTACATTTATCTCGATTGTGTCGTCTACCAGGGGAGTAACAAAAACAGAGGCGAAAGAAGTCATACGTTTCCCTTGAGCATTATATGGGCTCACTCTAACAAGTCGATGCACACCGTTTTCACTCTTGAGGAAACCATAGGCATAATCCCCCTCGATATTTATTGTCACAGACTTTATGCCGGCATCATCTCCCTCAAGAAGTTGGGCCACAGAGGTTTTGTAGCCATGTTTTTCTGCATATCTCAAATATAGCCTCATGAGCATCTGTGCCCAGTCCTGGCTTTCAGTGCCACCTGCCCCGGAATTGATTTTCAATACCACCCCGAGCTTATCCTCTTCACGACGAAGCATATTGCGGAGCTCGAGCTTTTCAATCTTCTCGATAAGCTTATTATAGATCTCATCTACTTCCTCTTCGGTCACCAATTCTTCCTTGAGGAAATCAAGAGCTATCGAAAGCTCTTCCGACATCTTCTCCAGTTCCTGATATTCATCGATCCAGAAATGTAGCTCCTTGATCTTCTTCATTTGAGCTTCGGCTTTCTCCCGATTATCCCAGAAGTCGGCCACATGAGTACGGAGTTCCTCTTCCTCCACTTCGATTTTCTTGTTGTCGATATCCAGATATCGTTTAAGAGCGTCTTTCCTTTCTGCCGCTTCCTTGAATTGGTCTTGAGTGATCATGTAAAATTATATATTATGTATCCCGAATAGGTCGGGGTCTTAATCGTTGTACATAGCCTCGATCTCCTTGCTGTAACGTTTTGCAACAACAGGACGACGCACTTTCATGGTGTTGGTCACTTCTCCGTTCATAATAGAGAAATGATGGGGGAGAAGTGTGATTTTTTTGATTTTTTCATATTCTGCAACCCCGGCCTGCACCTTGTCAATTTCAGACTGAATAAATTCCAGCACTTGAGGATTTTTAGCCAGACTTTCGGCTCCAAGATCTTCTATACCTTTATTTTCTGCCCATTTTCTTAATTGGGAGAGATTAGGAACAACCAGTGCGGTGACATATTTCCTCTGATCTCCAATCACTGCTGCCTCGTCTATGAATTTATTTTCGGCAAGGCGCGATTCAAGCATCTGGGGAGCTATGTATTTACCGTTGGATGTTTTAAAGAGATCTTTCACTCTTTCAGTCAGTACAAGAGATCCTGTGCGGGTGAAATAACCGGCATCACCTGTGCGGAAATAGCCGTCATCTGTAAAGGCTTTCTCGTTAGCCTCCGGATTATTGAAATATCCAGAGGTAACTGTAGGGCCTTTCACCAGGATTTCACCATTCTTATCAATCCTTACTTTTAATCCCGGTAGAGGCACACCCACTGTCCCTATTTCATAATTCACAGAAGGATAAAAACTTACTGTAGCGGTAGTCTCGCTTAATCCATATCCTATCAAAACATCCACACCGATGGCCCGCATGAATTCCACAATGCGATCGCTCAAAGGAGCTCCGGCTGTCGGGAAGAAATTCGGATTCGGTATGCCGATAGCTTTCTTGACTTTACTGAAGATCCTGGCATCCCAGAAACGATATTCACGTTCCAGTAGGAGGGGTACTTTAAGCCCCTGCCTTTTATATTCGAGATTCCGACGTTCTCCTATTTTAATTGCGCGACGCACCATTGCACGTTGCAATTTGCCCATGTTCTCGAGTTTCTCTTTCACTCCGGCATAGACTTTCTCCCAGAAACGAGGCACACAGCACATTATGTTGGGATGCACTGTATGAATCGTGTCTTGTATCACCCTGGGGTCATAATTCACAGCTATCGCTATACCTTTTGTAATGCAGAAGAAACACCAGGCTTTCTCAAGAATATGGCTCATCGGCAAAAAAGCCATTGAAAGATCTTTCTCGTTGACCTGAGTCAGGAGCTCCAGATGTGCCTCTATGCAGGCATCGTAATTGGCATGGGTTATAGCTACACCTTTGGGTTCCCCCGTGGTACCCGATGTGTAAATTAATGTTGCCATATCCTCGGGAAGCCCTTCCGAAGTGCGTCGTTCCACCTCCTTCTTTACTTCCTCGGATGCCTCCATACCCATCCTTACGAAATCATCCCAATAGATAGAGACCGTGTCATCTTTTTCCAGTTCCAGGTTGTCGTTTTTAAATACTATGATCTTGGTTACCTTACCGGGATTCTTTTTCCAAAAATTGTAGGCGAGAGGATACTGATGGGAATCGCCCACAAAAATCACCTTTGCGCCTCCATTGTTAATGATGAAATCGAACTGTTCCTGTGAAGAAGATGAATAAAGAGGGATAACTGTGAGGCGGTTTTTAAAAGCGCCGAGTTCAGAAATCAGAATCTGTGGAGTATTGGGGGAACAGATGGCTACAGTGTCTTTTTCAAGTAATCCTAATTGGGGATACACTCGAGCGGCCACATCAATCTGAGCATTGAATTCCTCCCATGTTGTCTTTAGCCATTCGCCATCCTTTCTCCAGCAGAATCTATAGGCTTCGTTCTGTCCCATTCTACCGGCATTCCGGGCTACTATCTCACAGAGTTTATTTGCCATAGCCTTTCATCTTATTGAAATAACAGTCAAGCACATCCCTGGCCGCCGTAAAAGAAGATTGCTCATTATTAAGTACTCGCAGTTCTTTCTGTTCAAGAAGTGCCCTAACTTCCGGCACACTGTAGAAATGATTTCTGAGCTGCTCGTCGATTGTCTCCATCATCCAGTATTTAGCCTGATGGTTACGCTTCTTTTCGAAATAACCTGTTTTTTTGACATAAGCGAAATATCTGTCGATCATGTCCCAGACTATATCTATCCCTATCTCGTAGTACCCACTATAAGTGATCACCTCAGGTTTCCACTTGCTTGGCGACGGGGGGAAGAGAAATAGGGCGTTTCGAAACTGGGAGGCTGCAAGTTTTGCTCTTTCCACATTATCGCCGTCGGCCTTATTGATTACAATTCCATCGGCCATTTCCATTATTCCGCGTTTTATACCTTGGAGCTCATCGCCTGTGCCGGCAAGCTGGATCAACAGGAAGAAATCGACCATTGAATGGACTGCAGTCTCACTTTGTCCCACTCCGACAGTTTCCACAAAAATATTGTCGTAACCGGCTGCTTCGCATAGAACAATAGTTTCACGAGTTTTTCTCGCCACACCTCCTAAGGAGCCGGCTGAAGGGGAAGGGCGAATAAATGCATCTTTTTCAAGTGAAAGTTTCTCCATTCTTGTCTTATCTCCCAGAATGCTGCCCTTAGAACGCTCACTGCTTGGGTCGATGGCTAATACAGCCAATTTACCGCCGTTGCGAATCACATGGAGACCAAAGACATCTATGGAAGTAGACTTGCCGGCTCCCGGCACACCCGTTATGCCGATTCTGCGGGAATTACCGGAATAGGGAAGACACTTCTCAATTACTTCCTGCGCTATAGCCTGATGATGGTCGGCGGTGCTTTCCACAAGAGTCACGGCACGCCCTAAAATACTGACATCACCCTTTCGGATACCCTCTACATAATCGTTAACCGAAAGCGATGGGGCAACAGTCTTACGGCGATTCTTATAGGGATTGGTGACAGGTTGAGAAATTACACCGGCATTCACCTGCAATCCTTTATATTCTTCAGAGTTTTCGGGGTGTTCCATTTCTATTTCTTTCAGAAGCTATTGACTCCTGAATGCAAATTTAATTAAAAATTCCCTTATGGCACCAATTTCACCTTAACCGGGAGTTCCATTTGGTTTCCATCCCACCTGCCTTTTATAGTCAAGGACTTTTCGCCCAGCCACATCAGTTGTGAGGAAGTGAGATATATGGTTAGCGTTGCTTGTTCTCCGGGCATTATCGTTTCCTGACTCATTTCAAACCGGAAAGCATTGGAATCGGAAGAGAATACCGGGCTTATGGGTTTTAAAGAGGAATTATAAATATCCACTGCTTCTTTACGATTGAGACCTCGTTTCATCTCTCCGAAATCCACTGTTGATGTATCGAAATGCAATTCACCGGCATCAAGCGGAAAAAACAGTTTTAGGGTTTCGCCGGAAGCCATAACTGTCCCTTTTATCCTAAGTATTATTGGTTTCTCCTCTCCGCTGAAGAAAACATAAATCCCTTTGTTGAATTTCCCGGGACGTTCCGAGGGATCGAAGGTCACTTTTATTGTAGCTGTGTCCCCTTTGGATATTTTGCCATGAGTGAAGTCAACAGAGGAACACCCGCAGGAGGGTTTCACACGGTCAATTTCAAATTTTTTTCTCCCCTTGTTGATAAGTTTGAACTCACCTGCCACAGGCCCGTCGGTTTCCATTACCAAGCCGAAATCATATTCCGAGGTATCAGTCTTGATATTCTTTAAATCACGGTCGGATGCAAGGGCATACCCGGCCATCAGTATGGCCATAACGGCAGAAATAAATAACTGCTTCATTTTAGGGCTATTAAATTATTCTATTATTACATGGAATAATATTTTATTTAACGAGGAATATACCTTTCTATTTTTTAAAAGGACATAATTCATTTACAAACCAAAAATATCTATAAATTTGCAAATAACTATAAAATTGCACATGGAAAAATTAGTTGTCATAGGAGGTGGCTTTGCAGGCATCAATTTTATATCCAAGATAGACAAGAGCAAGTATGAGGTGAAACTCATCGACAGGAACAATTTTCATTGTTTCCCTCCACTCTTTTATCAGATAGCTTCATCGGGTCTTGATTCTTCAAATATATGTTTCCCCCTGCGGCGTGAGATCCATAAGCGAAAGAACGTTACTTATCACATGGGTCACGTGAAGCAGATTGACACCGAAGCCAAGACGGTCACTACCAGCTATGAGACTATAAAATATGACAAGCTGGTGATTGCTGCCGGTTCCACAAGTAATTTCTTCGGGATTGATAATCTTGACAAGAAGGTGTTCGGGATAAAGACTGTTGCGGAGGCATCCTACACACGTGACGAAATACTCGACCGCCTGGAGCGTGGGGCAATCTGCAAGGATCATGGACGCAGACGAGAATTGTTGAGTTTCCTAGTAGTAGGCGGAGGCCCATCCGGTGTGGAAATCGCCGGTGCCTTAGGAGAGATGAAGAAATATATTATCCCGCGGGAATATCCGGAGTTGAGTCCGGATGATATCAACATAACTCTTGTGGAGGGAAGCGACCGCTTGCTCGGGGCGATGGATCCCAAATGTTCGGAAAAAGCTTTGGAGTATCTGAAATCACTTATGGTTGAAGTGAGATTGGGGCAAGTGATGAAAGGCTATGAAGACAAGATTGTGGAATTCTCCGATGGTCATAAGGAATATTGGGAAACATTGATCTGGACGGCCGGGATCAAGGGTGAGCCGATGCCGGGATTCCCTTCGGAATTTATATTGCGCAACGGTAGGATAGTTGTCGATGAATATAATCGGGTTAAGGGGCTCCCTGATGTTTACGCTTTGGGCGACATCGCCTGTTGCATGTCTGAAGAATATCCCAACGGCCTCCCCCAACTCGCACAGCCCGCTATTCAGGGTGCTAAATGTCTTGCCAGGAATCTGAATTGCGGGGAATTCAAATATAAATTCAAATATAAAGACAAGGGTTCTATGGCTACGGTGGGAAAACATCGGGCAGTCTTGCAGGTCGGTAATTTTGTAATGGGAGGCTATATAGCTTGGTTGGGATGGATGTTTATCCACCTCATTTCCATATTGGGAATGCGTAACAAGGTGAATGTTTTGCTCAACTGGACTTGGAATTACATTACCTACAGCACCTCGTTACGTCTTCTCCTGCGGCCCAAACGTTTCCCGGAAAGACGCCATTGGGGAGATTAGGTTAAAATTTATTAAGGCTTTTCCATATAGATATAAGTTAATTGATAAAGAATATTCACATTTTTAGAGATATGAAAAGAGCGATTTTATATTCACTTTTAATATTCTTGTTCGGGATTGCTTCGTGTAAGGAGGATAATGATAATGACTTTGTGCAGGACCCGGAAGAGGAAAATACCCCATCTCAGACAGAAACCCCTGATGAGGAAGAACCCTCCCCGGATGATGAAGCTCAACCCTCGTTGGGTCTTAAAGCAATTGATATTGCGAATGACATTAAAGCCGGATGGAATATAGGCAACACTTTAGAAGCTTTAGACGGGGAAACCGCGTGGGGGAACCCACAGATTAATACCCAATATATAGCAGGAATCAAGGCGGCGGGTTTCAATGCTGTCAGGATTCCATGTTCCTGGGATCAATATATTTCCGACAGAGCGACCAATGAGATTGAATCCGCCTGGCTTGATAGGGTGGATGAAGTGGTGGGTATGGTGTTGGCTGAAGATATGTATGCCATCCTGAATATCCATTGGGACGGGGGATGGCTTGAAAACAATATCGGCACCGCATCCGGCCCGGAACTTCTTGATAAACAGAAAACTCTTTGGACTCAGATTGCAAATAAATTGGGCCATTATAATGAAAGGCTGCTTTTTGCAGGACTGAATGAACCTAATGCCGGCAATGAATGGGGTAGTTCTTCAGAGAATAAAAAGGCGATGGCTGTTCTTCTTGAATATGAACAGGCCTTTGTAGATGCCGTGCGTTCTACGGATATTGACAACAACAAGACCCGAACTCTTGTTGTCCAGGGTCCACACACAAGCATTAATATGACGAAAGATTATATGAATGAACTCCCTGCAGACCCATCAGGCGATGGATATATGATGGTGGAGGTGCATTATTATGATCCAAGCGATTATACAATCATGGAGGAGGATGGAGCATGGTCAACTTATGTGACATTTTTCTGGGGAAAGCCTTATCATCAGGGAGGCAACCGCGACTGCACATGGGGGGAAGAGTCTTCTATGCTTTCACAACTTCAGAAGATGCAAACAAAATTCATTAATAAGGGTATTCCTGTAATTATAGGTGAGTTTGGTGCTTATCCGGAAGACCATGTCAGCAAGAATGTAACATTCTCCGATGCTGAGATGGAAATCGTGAGGGAATCACGCCGATATTGGTATGAATGTTTCACCAAATATTCCCGTCAGACCGGGGTGATACCATTTGTATGGGACACCGGGGAACTAATAAATCGTGCCAATGGGGAGGTGAATACCGGCAAGCAATATATTATTGATGCATTGACCAGGTAAAAAGTTTCCTATGTCGTTTAAAAAGACCCGGATTTTTTATTTTATTGGAGTTCTTCTTCTGACTTCATGTGGGGGCGCGCAAATAAAGAAAAACAAAGATGGGGTCACTGTGAGATTACAAAAGGAGACTCCTACAGACACTCGTCTTGTGCGTGTTTCAGTGATAAATGAAAAAATTATCCGAGTTTCGGCTACTCCGGATGAAACATTTATAGACAAAGAATCTCTGGTAGTGGTTCCTCAAGACAACCACATTAAATTTAATATAGAGGAAACGGATTCCACAGTCAAGGTGTCTACTGCCTGTATGAGCGCTACTGTTAATCTGAAGAGCGGACATGTTGTGTTCACTAATCAGGATGGTAAGATTATAGTGGCCGAGGATCCCGAAGGCAGATCTTTCTCACCCATTGAAGCGGAGGGTCGTAAGGGCTATTCAATAGGTCAGGTTTTCCTCTCTCTTAATGATGAGGAGGCTATATATGGTCTCGGCCAGCATCAGGCCGATGAGTTCAATTACAAAGGGAGAAACGAAGAGCTTTTCCAATACAACACAAAAGTGTCGGTGCCTTTCGTGATTTCCACAGATGGATATGGTATCCTCTGGGACAGCTATTCACTTGTAAGGTGGGGCAACCCGGAGGATTACAAGCAGCTTGGCAAAGTGTTCAAACTTTTCAATAAAGAGGGGCAGGAAGGCTCCCTGACGGGAACATACGTTCCGGCAAATGGTGAGACACTGGTAAGGAATGAAGACTCCATCTATTTTGAACATCTCGACCGCTCCGACCACCTGAGATCGGTGGTAAATCTTCCAAAGAATTTCAAATTTCAGGGCTCTCATGTCACTTATGAGGGGGAGATTGAACCCCTTGAAACGGGAGAATATCGATTCATACAATATTATGCCGGATATCAGACGATTTCAATAGGAGGAGAGGTGGTTTCTCCTGAGAGATGGCGTACAGCCTGGAATCCTAATGCCTATAAATTCTCGCTGAATATGGAGGCCGGGAAAAAGTATCCCATTAAAATAGAGTGGATCCCGGATGGTGGCACTTCATACGCAGGTTTGCGGGTCTACGCTCCGAATGATCCTTCCGACCAGCTCAAAATGAGGTGGTGGAGCGAAATGCAGCAACAGGAAGATTATTATTTCATTTATGGTAATTCCATGGATGATGTGATTGCCGGCTACAGAACACTGACCGGCAAGGCATCAATCCTTCCGAAATGGGCATGGGGATTCTGGCAAAGCCGTGAGAAATATAATAATCAGGATGAGCTATTGGAAGTTGTGGCAAAATATCGAGAACTAGGGATTCCTCTGGATAACATAGTGCAAGACTGGTTTTATTGGAAAGAGGACCAGTGGGGAAGCCATGAATTCGATGAGAAAAGATTCCCTGATCCAAAAGGAATGGTTGATTCTGTGCATGCAATGAACGCTCGCATCATGATCTCCGTATGGCCTAAATTTTATGCAAACACGGAACATTTCAAGGAATTTGATGACAAAAGATGGATGTATCGCCTCGCTGTGGAAGACAGTATCCGTGATTGGGTCGGCAAGGGACATGTTGGGTCTTTTTATGACGCCTACCATCCGGAAGCAAGAAAACTGTTCTGGCAACAAATGGAGGAACATCTTTATCCTCTCGGCTTTGACGCCTGGTGGATGGATGCTTCGGAGCCGAACATACGAGATTGCACCGACATTCAATATCGTAAAGATTTGATAACTCCGACTGCCTTGGGGCCATCGTCCGAATATTTCAACGCCTATGGGCTTATGAATGCTGAAGCCATCTATAATGGTCAGCGAGGGGTGGATCCTGATAAGCGTGTCTTTCTTCTGACCCGTTCAGGCTTTGCAGGACAACAGAAATATTCGACAGTGACCTGGAGTGGAGATATCGGTACCACCTGGGGGGATTTGAAGTCACAAATATCCGCTGGATTGAATTTTGCCGCCTCAGGCATTCCGTTCTGGTCGATGGATATTGGAGGTTTCTGTGTGCAGAATAAATTTATAGCTGCACAGAAAGAATATCAGAAAACAGGTAAGGAGTCGGAAGATCTTAAGGAATGGAGAGAGCTTAACACAAGATGGTTCCAGTTTGGTGCGTTTGCTCCTATCTATCGGGCTCACGGACAGTGGCCTTTTAGAGAATTATATAACATAGCACCGGAAAATCATCCGGCATACAATAGTATCTTATATTACACCAATCTGCGCTATGATCTTATGCCTTATATTTATTCATTGGCCGGAATGACTCACTTTGATGACTACACCATTATGCGACCTATGGCCATGGATTTTACAAACGACAAGAAAACCTACAATTTGGGCGACCAATATATGTTCGGGCCGTCTTTGTTGGTGGCGCCTGTATATGAATATGGAGCAAGGAATCGGAGTGTATATCTGCCGGAAGGTTACATTTGGTTTGACTTATATTCAGGGAAAAATGCAGGGTCCGGGGATATTTTAGCCGAGGCTCCTTATGAAAGAATGCCGCTCTTCGTCAAAGGAGGTTCAATCTTGCCATTAGGGCCGGAAATCCAATGGACGGATCAAAATCCCGGAGGAGAGATAACACTCTTTGTGTATGAAGGAGCAGATGGTGACTTCACTCTTTATGAGGATGAAGGCTTGAACTATAATTATGAGAAAGGGGAATACTCCAACATACCTTTCAGTTATAATGATGCCTCTTCCACCTTACACATAGGAGAAAGGAAAGGTTCATTTAAGGGAATGCCTGCTGAAAGAAAATTTAAGGTTGTTAAGGTTGGTAAAGGTAGCGAAAAAGGGTTTAATCGGGAAGTTGAGGGGAAGGAAGTGACATACTCCGGCCATCCTTTGCAGATCAAATTGTAAAATTAAAGTTGCACTGTTATATATGAAAAAATTACTGCTTTCTCTATTGGTAATCGCTTCTGTTGCGATCTCGTCTGCACAGGTGAAAGTTTCAATTCTCGGTGACAGTTATTCCACCTTCGAAGGCTGGAATCCCAAGGGACATAGAGTCTGGTATGATTTCCACCATAGAAACGATGTTGACAGTGTTAACCAGACCTGGTGGTATCAACTCATAGAAGACAATGGTCTTCAATTGGAACTGAATAATTCTTACTCGGGAGCAACTATATGTAATACAGGGTATAACGGTGCGGATTTCACAGACAGGTCTTTCCTTACTCGTTCAGGTGATTTGGGGGATAACCCTGATATAATTTACGTATTTGGGGGCACAAATGATGCATGGGCCGGAGTCCCTATCGGAAATGCTGATGAAAAGGATATGTATAAACTTAAGCCTGCCGCTAACGCAATGTTCAGGAATATCAAGAATACATATCCGGAGGCATTGTGTATAGCGATTATAAATTCTGAATTGTCGGACGATGTGGTCAACTCTATTATTGAGGCTTGCGACAGGGAGAATGTAGCTTATGTGAAATTGGAGAATATCGATAAACAGAACGGCCATCCCTCGATAAGCGGTATGAAACAGATATCCGGTCAGGTATGGAAAACGACAGCCCCTCTCCTGTATAAGAAATTGAAAGAAAAATCCAAGTAGAGAAAGAAACGGGTCATTTCTCCTTATTGGGAATTCATGCCAATATTGTTTCAAAAAATGTGGTCTTAAACAATTTCTTTATTAATTTTACATAAGGAAATTTTCAGGTAGTCATGATAGCTGCTCTTATCGTCATATTTGTAGTCGGATATATTTTTATAGCCGGTGAGCATGTTTTGTCAGTCAATAAGGCAAGCATCGCCATCATAATGTGTGGCCTTCTTTGGGCCGTCTATGCAGTTTGTGCTCACGATATGGAAATATCTGAGGAGATGGTGACGGCTCTCGGAGACACATGCGAGATTGTTGTGTTTCTGATTGGAGCGATGACTATCGTTGAACTTATCGACCGGTATGGCGGCTTCAGGTTTATAGTTGATAACATCAAGGCATCAAACAAGCGTAGCCTCATGTGGATGCTTGCTTTCATCTCTTTCTTCATGTCGGCTATACTTGACAATATGACCACCACCATCATAATGGTGATGATGCTGAGGAAACTCCTGGCCGACCGGAAGGAAAGATGGCTTTTTGCATGTGTGATAGTATTGTCTGCAAATGCCGGCGGTGCCTGGTCTCCGATTGGTGATATCACCACCATCATGCTTTGGATGAAAAACTATGTGACATCGGTCGATCTTATCATAAACCTACTGTTGCCATCGATAGTTTCAGTAATAGTGCCGGTGCTTTTTGCTTCCTCCATGATAAAGCCGACACCCCTGACTCCTGTGGTGGATCCCGGCTATCGTACCGGTTACGACCTATATGTCAACAATAAGAATGTGTCGCTTCTGATTCTGATCTGCGGAATTGCAGGTTTGCTTTTTGTGCCGGTTTTCAAGGCTCTTACCCATCTTGCTCCTTACATCGGGATTCTGCTATCTCTCGGTATCCTTTGGGTATTGACGGAGATTGTGGTGAATAAATATCATCTCGACGGCAAAATGGATGGAAGAATATCGGGAATTATCCATCACATAGACATGGATACTATCATATTCTTCTTAGGGATCCTGATGGCTGTGGCTGCTTTGGGTCAGGCTGGAATCCTTTCAAGTCTCGCGACATGGCTTAATATTACTTTCCATAATCCCTACATCATAAATGGAATTATCGGTATACTGTCTTCAATTGTAGACAATGTGCCGCTTGTTGCCGCTTGTATGGATATGTATCCTGTTGTTGACCAGACTGTAGTGGAAGCCTCCTTGGATCCGGTCTATACCTCTTATTTCTTGCAGGATGGGCTTTTCTGGCATCTGCTCACATTCTGTGCCGGTGTGGGAGGATCGCTGCTTATAATCGGAAGCGCGGCCGGTGTGGTGGCTATGGGGATAGAAAAGATTCCTTTTGGTTGGTATCTGAAGAGAATCACACTTATGGCATTATCCGGTTATCTTGCGGGTATTGCTTTCATCTGGCTTGAAACTTTCTTCCTTGAAATTTGATTAGCGTAGCAAAACTGACTTGATGAAATTGAATATCCGCTAAATATTTCTTTATTTTTTCATCCATAAATAGGGTGTTTTGTTCGATTTACATTTGCAATGAAATACTTATTCCTAAGACCACTTTCTACAACTAAATCCACCTCTCTTCCAAAAAGATTTTCCAGTGATTCAGCCAAATCAATATAGTTTCTTACATAATCAAATTCTAAGCTGTCCGGGTCAAACGGCTCAAAATCTACAAGGAAATCTATATCACTCTCATCGTTGAAGCGGTCAGTCAGGATAGAACCGAACACGGAAAGAGTCTTCACCTTATATTTTCGGCAAAGTTCATAAATCTTCTCCAAATTCAGTTCAATCAGCTTCATAGGATTCACCTTTTTGCAAAGTTAATAAAATTTCTTCATTTGTATGTCTCTGTAAATTTCTTGATTAGAGCTGCGTAAGATGATGGCTTTTGGACCAACTCAGAGCTGTAAACCGTCCACAATAACACAGATTTAATAAAGAAAAATCAGGCAATCATTTTAAGTTATAACTGCCTGATTAATTGAAATATTTATTTGAGCGATAAACGGGATTCGAACCCGCGACCCTCAGCTTGGGAAGCTGATGCTCTACCAACTGAGCTATTATCGCGTTTGATTTTGCAAATTTAAGTATAGTTTTTTTAAATTTGCATATATTTCTCCAAAAAAAATTATCTCTATGAACGAACAGCAATTTCCCGAGAAAATTTATTATATGGTGGTGGATGAAAAATCTACCGGACCTTTTACTTTTGAAGAAGTGGTGGGCCATCGAGCTTTCGCCCCTCATACCCTTGTATGGAAACCCGGTATAGATAATTGGGTGGCTGCTCAGTCATTACAGGAATTTTCACAGTATTTTTCAAGGAGCCAAAATTCATCTTTCCAGACCCCTCCGCATTATTCCCAGCCCTCACAGGAAGACACTTACTCCCGGCAAAGACAGGAATATAATCAGTCCTCACATTCGAATAATCAGAACTACAATAACTCCTATCGACAGGAAAATAACGGTGATCCTAATGGCTCCAATCCCGAAAATAACGAGGGGAACCCTTTTGCTAATAATCCGCAATATCAATCTGACCACACCTATCAGCAAGGTTATCATCAACATCATACTCGATATGACGGCAATCAGTATTATGATCAGCGTTACAACCGGTATAACAATCAGAATGGGTATCGTCCCGCTTTCCGCACCAACTGGCTTCCATGGGCAATTGTAGCCACAGTTGTCGGTTTTTTCACTTCTTGTATCGGGGCGATTTTTGGAATAATAGGAATTGTTCAGGCCAACAAGGCAAATACCCTCTATGCTCAAGGGCTGGACTTTGAGGCAGATTCTGCCAACGCAAACGCGAAGACCATGACAATAATCGGATTAATCTTTGCCGGGTTAGGTATATTGGCCTGGCTGTTCTTCGGTAATTTCATGGCTTCATTCTATTAAGAACGGATTCAACCGCAGTATCCAATCGAGAATAGTTCTTAATCAACCAAAAGAAAATTTTAAGAGATGGCAACAAAGTATTATGCCATGATCGACGGCGAGCAGAAAGGTCCTTTCTCTTTGGAAGAGTTGCCTGCCAACGGGGTTAGACCGTCAACCTACATTTGGTGTAAAGGTATGCCGGAATGGCAACGTGCAGAGGAAAATGCCGATGTGTGTCGTCTCTTCCGTAATCATCTTTATGATATAATGCATCCGGCTCCGGCTGAGAATATTGAAGTGGGGGTCGACGATAGGTGGAAGGTTACAAAAGATGAACCACACCAGGGTCCATATCCTTCAAGATTCGACCGTTACCTTCAGGAGACCGGGAATGAACCTCTCCCAACCCTTGAAGAGATAGAGCAACGGAAAGATACTTCGGCACCTCCCGTCTCTATGATAGGATATGCATGGATTGTTACATTTCTATGCTTTCCTCCCACGGGGATAGTGGCACTCGTATATGCCTATAAAAGTAAGAAAGCATGGAAAGCCGGCAAAAATACTGAATCACATGAGTATAGCCGAAAGGCAAAAATGTGGACCGGAATAACTTTCTTCTTAGGTCTTTTCCTCTATGGCGCATTCTTAGGCCTGGCAATGTGAAAAACATACCCGGACTGCAAGTCTCGGAAATGTTCGCAGTCCGGGTTAATAGATTTATATATTTCCTTAATAATCGGGGGAAATTTAGATATTAAAGTTGTTTCTTAATTTTAGAAACTTAAATATTCTTATATTTTAGAAAATTTTGTGGAAAACATGCTTTGTCTTGTTAAAGGCTTTTTCCACTCCATTTTTGGTTTCGCTGTAGACGTGTTTAGTGCCTTTGGCAGCTTTCTGATAGGTTGCTACCGTGCCGTTTGCTACAGTTTGGGAAGTATTCACTACTCCGGTCTTTGTCTTGTTATAAGCAGATACAGTGCCGTTGGCCACGGTGTTATAGGCATTAACAGTGCCATTGGCCACAGTGTCGTAAGCATTAACAGTTCCGTCAGCCACTTTGTTGTAGGCCTGAACTACCAACGGAGTGCAAGTGTCATTATCACACGTTGTGGGAGTAGCTGCATAAAGACCTGTACCACCAAATAAAACCATTGCTAACAAAGCTCCTGATAATAATCTCCTTTTCATAATTTTTGTAATTTAAATGTTTTTAATATTATCTTTATTTTTAAAACGTTAAATGCTTCCGATGGTTTACAAGAAGTTACACTAATTACAAAAAAAGATGGAAATTTTTTCTATTCAAGCTTTCTAACTGATAACGGCAGGTAATGAAAACTAAAAATTGTAGGTTTGAAGATATTTGTTCAAGCCGTTACGGGTTTTGGCGGCTTCATGGCGAAGTGCTACAAATTCTATCAGTGCGTTGGTGAAATAATTTCTTTCCGTTATGTAATCGAGTAGGCTGATAAGACTTTCCTCGTAAGCTTTCAAAAGAATTGTATTATAATCGATATTCTCTACATAGGGACTGATTTCATCAATCTGTTGTTTTAAGAGGATCAATCTGTTGAGTAGTACTTTCATCTCGGTTTCTATGGCTTCTGTGGTTATCTCAACTTTATAATCCGCTTCGATAATCTGAGCCTCGGCTGCTTTCTTCTTACCACGGGATGAGAAAATGGGCACAGATATACCAAGTACTGCGCCATTAAAGTGCATTCCATCTTCAAACTGATGCTTATATCCAATAGACAGGGAGGGGAGAGCCTCCATTTTTACCACCTTTTTGCCCTGTCGGGCAGTTTCTGCTTCAGCCATGGCAGTCTGTATTGATGGAGCCGTGGCCTTTACCGTTGCAATATCTAAATCTGCTGGTATATAAATATCGGGAAACCTGCAGTCCATCTTCTCTAAAATTTCTCGGCAGTCCTTTCCATAGATTTCTGATAGTGAACCTATTATCTGCGATTCTTCAAGATAGAGAGCGGCCAACGCATTTTTGATATTCGAATATTCAATTTTTACTTTGTTAAGGTCAAGCAGGTGCATCTCTCGGTTTTCTGCCTTTGCCTCCGAAAGCTTGTAAATCTCTTGGTTGTTTTTATCCAATTCATTCAGGAGATTGCATTTTTGCCGGCATAATATATAGTCAAGCAGAAGATCTTTTATTTCAGTTAATTTGTCCACTCTTTGAGCATAAACGGCCTTGTCTGCAGCGTCAATTCGGTTTTTGGCTTCTTTCCCCTTGGCATGATAAACTCCCGGCCAATCCAGTCCCCAGGTTATTTGTGCTGTCCATCTGTTGTCTACATCTTCCGGCATCACCATATATTCTCCACCCAATTCCGGATCAGGAAGGTTGGAAGTGGTCTTTAATTCCGCCTCCATGCTCTGTAATGAATAGATCTCAGATTGAAATGACGGACTTTCAAGCATTAATTTCAAAGCTGTTTCTTCAATCGATTTTCCTGCTCCTTTGGTAGTTGATGAATTTTCAGGAATGTTTGCGGTTTGGGCAATACTTATTCCAATGGCTGACAGCAATAGTCCAATACTAAGAAAATATCGTTTATGCAGGAGACCTTTCATAAGAATATGGATAAATAAATTTTTTACAAAATTAATTTTACTTTTTAAATGGCGAAATAGTCTCTTTAAGGTATTTTACCCCTGAGAACAGATTAAAATTACTTAAATGAGACAAATAATGGGAAGAACTTTTTCAAAGTTCTCGTAATTTTAGGACTTAAAAATAAGTCCTTCCCGTTAGAAAACCGGCCTAATAGAGGAGAGTCCGCAAATAATGGGAAGAACTTTTCCAAAAGTTCATATATAAAATAGGGTTTTGGATTTTGAAAAAAATCCATCCCGTTACTAGCGAATTGGCAAATAATGGGATGAACTTTTCCAAAAGTTCATATCAAGAAAAGAGTAATGGATTTTGAAAAAATCCATCCCGTTAGAAGCGAGTTGTCAAATAATGGGATGAACTTTTCCAAAAGTTCATAATATAAAATAGGGTAATGGATTTTGAAAAAAGTCCATCCGGTTCTCTTAATGAACCATTTAATTGAAAGATTGTTAATATTTTAGGCAAGGCAATAGTGCCGGGCTTCAATTATTAAAACATTTGAATTATGAATTACAATGAAGCAATAAACAGCAGCAAGGTAGTACTGGTAGAATTTTTTGCGTCCTGGTGTCCTCATTGCCAGAGAATGATGCCGATAGTGGCTCAAATCAAGGAGCTTCTTCAAGGCACAGTGGATATCTATCAGTTCGATATCGATGAATATGCTGATTTGGCTGCGGCAAATGGAGCCAATTCCGTGCCTACATTCATTATATATAAGGATGGAGAGGAACAATGGCGTGAAAGCGGTGAGATTGATGGGCAAGTGCTTCTTTCTAAAATCGAATCCTACTTAAGATAAGACCGGATGCGTGCTGCCGACCATACACTGGTGACGGACCTGTTGACAGTCTTGAAAGTGCCGTTTACAAAGGATTATACCAGACAACGTTTTGAATCGATGCCATTCAAAACGCTGTTTGGTGTGTCTCAGCTTCTGAAGGAATATGGAGTTGAAAGCAAAGGGTATAAGATAGAGGATAAAACGGAACTGACTAAACTTTCGCTTCCATTTATCGCTCAGACAGAGGGTGGCCTGATAATAGTTACGGCTATCAGGAATGATTCCGTGGGATATCTGACTCAGGGTATTGCTGAAACAATTCCGTTAAAGGAATTTGAAGAGATATCCACGGGAGTGGTTTTGATTCCTTCAGTAGGTCACGGTGCCCGGGAGCCGGAGTATGGTAAGCATCTTTCCAAGGTGATAATAACCACATCCAAGTCTATTTTACTGTGGATATTGGCAGGGGTGTTATCGGCTTATCTGATTGTGATACATGATTTATGGCATTACTGGTCTTTCTGGGGACTCTTTGCCGTCGATTGTTTCGGGATATGGCTGACTTATATGCTTGTTCAAAAGTCATTGAGTATCAAGAGCCATGTGGCCGACAAAGTTTGTGGTGTCTTGCAGGAAGGTGGTTGTGATTCCATTCTTAAGACAAGTGCCTCCTCATTCTTTGGAATTTTCAGCTGGAGCGAGGTAGGTTTCACATATTTTGGTGTGAGTCTTCTGGCCATGCTGATTTCACCGGCAACTATCCATTGGCTTTCTTTAATAAACATCTGTTGTCTTCCATTCACTATCTGGAGTATAAGTTATCAGAAATTTGTGGCCAAGCATTGGTGCACATTATGCGTTTGCGTTCAGGCGTCATTATGGCTCCAGTTTATTTGTTACCTGTTAGGGGGATGGATGAAACCGGTGTTCCCGCTCGACTTAGGATTCTTTGCATTGGGAGCTACCTTTGTAATGGTGCTTCTGGCCCTTAATAAGGTTTTGCCCTCATTCACGAATAAAGAAGATTGACGAATAAAAAGAAGATTGAAATGAATAATAATATTAGTTCAGCTACGGAGTTGTCAGCCATGGATCTCAATAATATAAAACTGGATGCCAAACATACAGTGCTGACTCCTCAATATCTGGAAAATCTGATTCAGTCAAGTTCTCAGGCAAGTGAAACTACTACCGCTAAAGAATAACCCCTTGATGTATGAACCATTAAACGGAAGCCGTCAAATAATGGGATGAACTTTTCCAAAAAGTTCATATATAGAATAGGGAATAGGGTAAT
>JAFLTR010000031.1 GCA_022509205.1 Muribaculaceae bacterium
TGTAGCTGTCACCGATGGTGATAAAGTCGAGGCGGAGCTCCGGCTCGGTTATCACATAGACTACACTCCAGTCAGTGAACTGATGGAACACTATAAGAAGGTGGACGAGAAAGAGGCTGAAAGTCTTGTGAAAGAATATTTCAGGCTCTATGCCCACACTCCGGAGATGGAAAACAAAGACAGTGCTGATTATAAGTCTGTATTGTCGGCTGCAAAGGCAGAAATTGCAATCAGGTCGATACTCCGGGAGAAAGGAGCAAAGGGATTTACCACCAATTTCGATGACTTAGGCACCCATGATATCAATGCCGAAGACTTTGTAGGATTCGACCAGATTCCCGGACTTGCCTCACAGCGCCTTATGGCCGAAGGATATGGGTTCGGTGCTGAAGGCGACTGGAAATCGGCAGCCCTCTATCGCACTCTTTGGTTTATGACCCAGGGGCAGCCGGGGGGATGCTCTTTCCTGGAAGATTACACCCTTAATTTTGACGGCAAGAATTCATCGATTCTTCAAGCCCACATGCTGGAAGTGTGCCCGCTTATTGCCGAAGAAAAACCTCGTCTTGAAGTTCATTACCTCGGCATCGGGATTAGAAAAGCTCAGACTGCAAGACTCGTATTCACCTCCAAACCCGGGAATGGAGTCACAGCTACCGTGGTGGATATGGGCAACCGTTTCCGTCTCATTGTAAATGATGTGGAATGTATCAAGTCAAAACCATTGCCAAAACTTCCCGTGGCTTCCGCCCTCTGGATACCGAAACCTGATTTCGCCGTAGGAGCTGCTGCCTGGATTCTGGCCGGAGGAACACACCACAGTTGCTTCTCCTATAGCGTCACCCCGGAATATTGGGAAGATTATGCCGAAATAGCCGGAATAGAGATGGTGCATATCGATAAAGATACAACCCTTGAGAATTTCAAGCGTGAGTTGAGATATAACGAGGTATATTATCTCCTTAACAAATCCTTGCAATAATGGATGAAAAGATAAAAAAATGTATAGAATCAGGTAGAGCCGTGCTCGGTATAGAGTTCGGCTCTACCCGTATCAAGGCCGTTCTCATTAATGAGAGCGGAAATCCTATTGCCCAGGGTAATCATGAATGGGAAAACCGTTTTGAAAACGGCCTATGGACGTATAGCGAGGAAGATATAAGGGGCGGAATCCGGGATGCCTATGCTAATCTTCGTAAGGATGTGGCCCACAAATATGAAACCTCTATCAGGACTCTTGCCGGCATTGGGATAAGTGGCATGATGCATGGCTATATGGCATTTGACAAGGATGACAGATTGCTTGTACCTTTCCGTACATGGCGTAACACCAATACAGGAGAAGCTGCGAGAGAGCTGTCTCAACTTTTCAATTTCAATATCCCCCTTCGCTGGAGCATCTCTCATCTTTATCAGGCGGTGATCGACAAGGAACCACATATTGAAGAAATTGTTTTTCAGACCACATTAGCCGGATATGTGCATTGGAAACTCACCGGCGAAAAAGGGATTGGCGTGGGAGATGCCTCCGGTATGATGCCGGTGGATACTAATACCGGGAACTATAACCGGACGATGACAGATTCCTTTGAGGAATTACTGCAAAGCAAGGGAATCTCATTAAAAATTAGAGATCTTTTCCCCAAGATATTGCCGGCAGGGAGCATAGCGGGAAAACTAACCAAAGAAGGAGCTGCGTTTCTTGACATCTCCGGAGAACTTCTCCCCGGAGTGCCATTTTGTCCGCCCGAAGGTGACGCAGGGACAGGAATGGTCGCAACCAACGCAGTCAGGCCCCGCACTGGAAATGTATCGGCCGGAACTTCTTCATTTTCTATGATTGTTCTGGAAAACGACCTTACCCGACCATACGAGGAAATCGACATTGTAACTACGCCTGACGGTAAACCGGTTGCTATGGTGCATTGCAACAATTGCACTTCCGATATCAATGCATGGGTATCTCTCATGAATGAAAGCCTTAAGCTTTTTGGCATTGACGTGTCAGCTTCTCAACTTTATACCCGACTTTTCCAATATGCCATGACAGGGGAAGCCGATGCCGGAGGTCTCTTATCTTACAATTTCCTCTCGGGTGAACCCATTGCCGGAGTTATGGAAGGAAGACCTCTGTTTGTCAGGGACATTGACGACCGTTTCAATCTTGCCAACTTTATGCGGATGAATCTTTATTCCGCTTTGGCATGCCTCAAAATCGGCAATGATTTACTTTTTAACAATGAAAATGTGAAAGTGGATAAAATCACCGGACATGGCGGTTTCTTCAAGACTCCGGAAGTCGGGCAGAGAATTCTTGCAGCAGCGCTTAATTCTCCTATTTCAGTGATGGAAACAGCCGGTGAAGGTGGTGCCTGGGGTATGGCTCTGCTCGCTGATTTCATGGTTAGAAAAGACGCCGGTGGCAAGAATGATCCCCATTGGAATCTCTCCCTCCCCGAGTTTCTCGACAAGGAGATTTTTTCCAATGTTGTGGCAGATGTGAAGAATCCTGACCCCAACGACGTGGAGGGATTCAATAAGTTTATAGATAAATATAAAAAGGGACTGCCAATTGAGAAAACAGCCGTCGCCACGATATAATTCGGCGGCCTTGAGTTAATACGCTTTTCAACAAGAATTATTCCACACCTTACTCCTGCTCTCTCAAATTCATCTGAAGGCGTTGCTTTAAATTCGAGTTGCGGATGTAAGGGACAGGATTTTCCACAGCCCGTCTGAGAGCCGCAGGGTCTCCTACAAGCGCACAATATTTCCGTGCCCTGCTCACAGCGGTGAACAACAGATTGCGATAAAGCATATTTTCATGGTCAGTAGTCAATGGCATGACCAGATAATCCGTTTCCGTGCCCTGTAGCTTATGGACACTTGTGGCGTAGGCAAGCGATAACTCGCTCAAATCTTTTGAAGTGTAGGTGGATTTCTTCCCATCGTTGAAGGCCACAGTGAGAGATACGGCTTCGGGATTCAAATCGATAATTTTGCCGGTTTCACCGTTAAAGACTCCCCTCCTGCTTGAATTTTCCGACTGCACAACTCGGTCGCCAAGTCGGAATCTTTTAGTTCCCCGACTTATTTCCGGGGAATCTTTTTGCAAAATATCTTGTAATGCATTGTTAAGTTCTCGCGTTCCAAGGAGCCCATCAAGTTGCGGCGAGACTACCTGGACATCGGCAGCCTCCACTCCAAATTGCTCCGGCAATTTTTGGGTGACAAGCTCCAGAAGTTTTTCACGAGTTAACAGAGGGTCTGTTTCAACTATAAAGGCGAAATCATTCTCCTCCATTTGCTCCGGCACTGCTCCCTCTTTTATCTTCCCGATATTTTCAGCCAGACAGCTACCTTGCTCCTGCCGAAAGTTACGGGTGAGTCGGGCCACCGGCACCACTCCCGAATCCATCATATCTTCAAGCACTTTCCCGGCTCCTATAGGGGGCAGCTGACCAACGTCACCAACAAGCACCACCTTAATTTTTGGAGGGAGGGCCTGAAGCAGATGATTAAAAAGCACCTGTTCAAGCAGGGAGGCTTCATCAATTATCAAAACATCTGCATCAAAACGTTTGTTGAAATATCCTTTCCCTCGGTTGAAACCTAACAGTCGGTGAATAGTTTTTGCAGAAGCACCGGCCATCATTTCCAGTTTCTTCGTTGAGCGTCCGGTAGGGGCTGTCAGAATCACCTTTTTCCCTTCATCTTCAAACAATCTTATTAGTCCTCTGACAGTAGTTGTTTTCCCGGTGCCGGGATCTCCGGTGATAATGCTGACCGGATTATCCCTCACAGTCAAGATGGCCCTCTTCTGTTCTTCCGTGAAGTAATGGCCTTCAAGATCTTGTTCCGGCGGTTGGAACTTAACATCAAGTTTATTGGAAGTGTCTGCGATAATTGAGGCAAGTTTGGCCGCTGTTTCCTTTTCTGCTTTGTGATATACAGGTAGGTAAATTCCTCCCAGATCTTCCACCAGTCGTTCTTCTGAAATCAAGGCGTCAATTTCTTTGGGAAATTTATTCTCTTCCACCCCGCTAATCCGTGACGCAGTGGCAATCAGTTCTTCCCTTGTAGCAAAAAGACTCCCTCTTTCAGCATGAAGTTTTACAGATGTCAGTAATGCGCCACGAAGACGACGATAATCATCTCCTGTTATACCCAGTTTCCGGCCTATCCGGTCAGCTCTGAAGAATGAGAATTTCCAAACATCCTCCACCATATCGTATGGATTCTCAGTCACTACTTTCTCAGTGTGAGACCCATACCGGGCTATAATCTTCCTTATATCCTGAAAAGCAAGACCGCAGGAGAAGAGGAAAGTCAGAAGCGAGGAAGTTTGAGGCAGAGTTTTGACAGCCTCAATGATTGCATTGGCTAATTTTTCCCCGATTCCGGGCACCTTTAGCAAATCCTCCACCCCCAACTCCTCTATATTTAGCAAATCGGAGCCCAGAGTATTATATATTTTTTGTGCAATCACCTTCCCCACCCCGGGGATGAAACCACTCTCCAAAAAAGCGATCACTCCGGCAGGATCCGTTTGTCGGGATAAACAGACATTACTTTCTATGGACTCCTTCTTCTCCATACCATATAATTGACTTTGCCACTATATTATAGGCAAAACATTGTCATCAGACAGCAGAAACGTTAATTACCGAAAGGCCCAAGAAACATTCGCTCACCGGTCGAGTGCCTGAAGGAGTGTTTTCCCAAGAGACAAGGCCGACATAGGATTTTGACCAGTTATGAGCCTACCGTCGGCCACAACATGATCGCTCCATGGAGCTGCCCCTTGAAAGATTCCTCCCTTTTCCTGCAGAGCCGACTGCAAAAGGAAAGGCATATATTTCACAGTGCCGTTTGCTTCCTCTTCTGCATTGGTGAAACAATCGAAATTCCTCCCTTTAATCAGATTTGTACCATCAGGGAGAAGAATATTGATAAGTCCGGCCGGACCGTGGCATACTGCAGCTACAAATCCTCCGTTGTTATAAATAGTGGCCGCTATCTCAGCCAGCTTCTTATTGTCGGGGAAATCAAACATGGCCCCATGACCTCCGGCATAAAATATTGCCTTATATTCGTCAGGGTTCACATCATCCGGAGTCATTGTAGAACTCATCTTATCCTGCCATTCAGGATTATCCCAGAATTTTCTATTTATGGGATCGTCAAGATCAAATCCATCTACCGGTGGGCGACCACCCTTTGGACTTACCACATCAATATCGTATTTATCACCGAGAACCGACCACGGATGTGTCACTTCAGATAAAAAATAACCGGTTTTTCTTCCGCTGTCTCCAAGTTCTCCATGACTGGTGACTACAAATAAAATCTTCTCTTTCATAATTGATAATTTTACTGTTATACAAATAATTCTTATTATCTGTATAACATTGGAAATCATATTATGGTTTGGAGAAGAAACGGCTCACGGAATCCCTCAAATTCTGAAAGGCCCGAGATTTTTTCATATTCTCGAGATAGCTAAGTTCAGGATTGGAAATTTCTATCGCATCCACCAATCCTCCTCGAATAAGTGTTTCCCTGTCTTTTACCTTTCCACCGAAAGACAGGACAGGAACCCCATATCTTTTGGACTCTTCCAAAACACCGCTCAACACTTTCCCCATAAGGCTCTGACTGTCTACGCATCCCTCCCCTGTTATCACAAGATCAGCTCCTGTCAATTTTTCTCTAAAGCCCACTATAGTTTTTATAAACTCAATCCCGCTTATATAATCTGCCTTTAATACTGTTTGTAGTGAGTAGCCCAGGCCTCCCGCAGCTCCTGCCCCCTTTTTGTTAGTGTCACCCGGAATGGCTATCCCTTCCTGCTCCAACCGCGAGCTAAAATTAATCATTCCATTTTCAAAGAAAGACAAGTCGGTCGGTCGGGCTCCTTTCTGGATAGCAAATGTTCTTATTGCTCCCCTCTCTCCCAACAAAGGATTGTCTACATCACAGACGGCATGGAATTTCACTCCTGAGATACCCGGTCTTAGCCCCCTTGCATCTACATCATAAATTTCAGACAATTCCCTGCCGTTTCCCTTCAATAGTTCATTTCTAATATTCCTGAATTCCAGTCCCAGCTCGCTCAACATACCCATGCCGGCATCGACAACGGCACTCCCCCCTAAGGAGACATAAATCTCTTTGACACCTCGATTCAGTGAATCATTTATCATAACCCCAAGTCCCTTTGATGTAGCGTTGAAAGGATCCCTTTCCTGCGTTCCAATCCTTTCAATTCCTATGGTTGTTGCCGATTCAATGAAAGCAGTTTTCGCTTCTTCATCTATCAAATATTCAGCGGTAATCTCACGTCGTAAAGCATCAAAAGCAGTTATTTCCACTTTTTTCACATTCTTGTTTCGCTCTACAATAGAAGCAAAACCCTCTCCCCCGTCAGACAATTCACAATGTTCCACAGCACCTTGAAATCCGGACGCTCTCAAGCCTTTCTCAATGGCCTCAGAAGCTTCCCGGGATGTAAGGCTACCCTTAAAGGAATCGGGACAAACCAAAATCTTCCGCATTGAATTCATTTTCATCTCGACATCTTAGTCTGACATTCTTATTTCCTCTTTACTGTCATAGTAAACCTGCAAATTCTGCAAAGTTAATTTGTGACTTTAGAAAAGACCCGTATTCACAAAATTACAAAAAATCTACAAGGGATGTCACATTTTCCGGTTCCCCTCCGTCTATATAGTGAAACAGTTTTAAAATCATACATTATGCTAACCTCAATCTTAGTTCCAATCTTTGTCTGCGTGGTGCTTCCGGTGGCTGTAATATGGATAGTATGCTACACCTTACAACAAAAGAGCAATAACGAAACGCAGATATTACTTGAAGCAATCAAAAACAATCCTTCAGTGGATTCCGAAAAACTTATCAAAAGTTTCCGGAAAGTCAAAGGAGCCAGACCACCTATGGAAAACCTCAGCCGGAAATTATTGCGCGGCACCATCTACACCTTGATGGGAATAGCATTTGCCTTTATGGGAGCTTTCTTTCCGGGGGAAGATTTCCTTTTGGGCAGTTGGTTTCTTTGCGGTATGCTCAGCGCTGTCGGAATAGGATTTCTGATCACATATTTCTTTGCCTATAAAAATCTTGCAAAAATAGAGAAGGATTATTATTCTTCCCGGGAGAATGAATAAGCAAGACTTCATAGATCATATAGTAACTACTCAAGAATGGCTTCGCCGGTTTCTGGCGAGCCTTTGTTGCGGGGATATGTTTATGGTGGACGAATTGGCTCAGGAGACCTACATCAAAGCTTATCTCTCGATAGATAAATTCAAGGATGACAAGAAATTTAAAGCATGGCTCATCAAAATTGCCTACAACACTTATATTAGTCATGTCAGAAAAATTAAACCGATTGTAGACATTGACGAGATCCGGACAATTGAATCAGAAAAACAGGCAGACACTAACTTTCAGTATGAAGACTTATATTCCGCCCTCAGATCATTGCCTTCCATGGAGAGAGCTTCAATAATTTTATATTATATGGAGGGCTATTCATCTAAAGAGATAGCTTATCTTTTGCAAACTAAAGATCAGAATGTGAGACAAGCTTTGTCGAGAGGTCGGGAAAGATTGAGAATCCTATTAAAACACGGATGATATGGAAGATGATCAGATTAGAAAATTATTTGAGGATTACAGGCCTGTACTCAGTTCTTCCTCAGAATTCATCAATGAAACACTCCATTGTTTGGAGAGCTATGATATTGTGAAAAGAAGTCTTGACAATAGATTTCGGCTATCATGGTGGAGAAGTCTGGCATCTTCACTTATCGGATTCCTGTGTGGGGCTCTGTTGACCTTTTATTTTCCCTATATAAGGGAGATAATTTACACCACATATTCCTATATTTTTTACTCAGTCCCGGACCTAAGCAATGAGGTTTACAATGTCTTGACCTGGACTTTTATAAGTCTCTGCATAATTTTCATAACCATCGGAAGTTACACCACTTCCTTCACCCTTTCCCGTTTTTTTGCCCGCAAAAGCTGATGGTTGGCGACATTCTTATCCGGCCGATAACCAGCCATTGAACAAAATGGCTAATAATCTGGTTAATATACTGAACCATAAATTCAAATTGAAATTGGAATCAGGAATTAAAGAGATCTTATCCAAAGTTGTAAGCAGATTGTCGGATCTTAACCAAGAGGGCGTGAGCTATACCTCGCAATGTCCCCATGGGTTACCTTCACTCAATAATATCAAGGAGACAATCCATTTGTTGTGGCAAGTGATTTTCCCGGAACTTTTCAGCGATGAGGGTTTCAGGATCACCAAGCCGGAATATCGCATTGGTTTCTGTTGTGAAAAGCTTTATGAGCTTCTGGAAAATGAAATTGCAATCTGCCTGACCTGTGGGCAGGAACCCGAATCCATTTTCCCCCAACAGGATTTGGAAGCTTCCAAGAAAGCCGGGGAGATAATTGCCTATCTGCCGGAACTCCGGAGAATACTTTACACCGATATCCGGGCAATTATGCGCAAGGATCCGGCAGCCGGGAATGAGATAGAAATAATCTTATGCTATCCGGCTGTGAAGGCTATGCTTCATCACAGATTGGCCCATCTGCTCTTTGAAATGAAAATACCCTATCTGCCTCGTATAATTTCTGAGCTTTCCCACTCTCAAACAGGCATTGACATTCATCCGGGGGCTAAAATAGGCGACTATTTCGCCATCGACCACGGCACCGGAGTGGTGATCGGCGAGACATGTGTGATAGGTGAAAATGTTACTATCTATCAAGGGGTCACATTGGGAGCAAAAAGTTTCAGTTATGACGATGAGGGCTTGCCTATGAATATTGCTCGCCATCCCATAATTGAAGACAATGTCACCATCTATTCCAACGCTTCAGTGTTGGGAAGGATCACCATCGGTCATGATTCTATAATCGGCGGCAACGTCTGGATCACTAAGGATGTGAAACCTCATTCCAGAGTAGTACAGGGTGGTCCCCGTGAGAGTGTCGAGTGATGTGATTACAGGTAAGAGAGAATAAGAATCAGGGAAAGTATTCCCCGGCTAAAGGAAATTAAATAAAACAAGGATATGAAAATTGCAAAAGACCTTACACAATTAATCGGCAATACTCCTTTGCTTGAGGTGAGCAGAATTGAAAAGCTGGAGGCTCTGAAAGCCCGCGTACTCGTAAAACTTGAAAGTTTCAATCCGGGTGGCAGTGTGAAAGACCGTATCGCTCTGGCAATGATTGAAGATGCCGAACAGAAAGGAGCCATTTCTCCGGGAGCATGGATCATAGAACCCACATCCGGCAACACCGGTATTGGACTTGCATGGGTAGCGAAAGTGAAGGGTTATCGACTCATCCTCACCATGCCGGAAACTATGAGTCTTGAACGTAGAAATCTTCTGAAGGCACTTGGTGCCGAACTTGTTCTTACTCCGGGCAGTGAGGGGATGAAGGGAGCCATACGCAAAGCCGAGGAATTGAGAGAAGCTACACCGGGAGCTGTGATCTTGCAGCAATTTGAAAACGATGCCAACCCATTAGTGCATTATCGCACAACGGGACCTGAAATCTGGAGAGATACAGATGGTGAAGTGGATTTTCTTGTTGGAGGAGTAGGCACAGGAGGCACCATCAGCGGTACAGGCAGATATCTTAAGGAACGGCGCCCTGACATTAAAGTGATAGCAGTAGAGCCTGCTGCTTCGGCAGTTTTATCCGGAGAACCGTCCGGCGCACATAAAATTCAAGGAATAGGGGCCGGATTTATTCCCGGGAATTTTAATTCCAAGGTCGTTGACAAGATCATGAAAGTTTCCGACACAGAGGCTGTAAAGGCCTCGCGGCTACTTGCAAGCGAAGAGGGTGTGCTGGCCGGAATATCATCAGGTGCGGCTTTCCATGCCGCCATTCAATTGGCTAAAAAGGAGGAAAATGTCGGGAAGACAATCGTGGCAATACTTCCTGACACAGGGGAACGCTATCTATCGACAATACTATATTCCTTCGATACATTCCCCACATAAAGATATATTTCTTATTCCCAGATAATATAATTACTTTTGATGGAGGGGTTGGCGTAAGCCTTTCCGAACTCTATCCTACGGCCCTCTTTGTCTATGGCAAAACCGGGGGCCGTTGAGCCTATCAGATAGATTGCATTGGTGACTCCCAAATCCACCAAGGTCTTTGAAAACTCCATGAGGGTCTGTTCCCTGTCGCTCATTATCACTACCGTCTCTCCATTCAGTTCGGCCAGTGCTTTTCTCAGGGAGGAAGATTTAAGTCTGTTTTCAACCACTTGTCCACCCACCACCAAAGGGTATTGTCGGAAAAAATATCCACCGCTTTCTATTGCCTGCTCAAGATATGGTGTTGAATCGGCCACACCTATAATAATTTTGCCGTTAATTATGGCACAAAAACCGGCCTTAGACTGACCACGGCTCAGGAGATTACCCTCCGAGACATATTGCCCCACTATTTGGCCGTTATCCCTTCTAATATCGGCTGCCTGCACCACAAAACCTGCTGTAGAGTCTTTCAAGGCATCTGTGCCGATATGAAGTTTCGGCACTAAATTTCTGGGATTGAAAATGGTCAAAGGCACTTTATTTATCACAGTATCATAAGTAGAGACATACCCTTTTTCTGACATAATGGCCGTTTGGACAGGCAGATCAACGGTATCCTTGATTACTATACCTTCCTCATTTTCCGAGAAGTTCTCCGATTCAAATACAGAGTTCTCCACACTCTCTGTATCTTCTTTAACTTCCCACCAGAAGAACACACAGATGGCCCCGAAGAGAATGACGGCTGTGATGATAACCCACACTTTCCATTTAGGCTTATCCCGCTGATCGAAAGTACTTTGAGGCATGAAAGCTCGTTTGATTAGCTTATTCTCTCTTAATTCATCATCATATTTTAGTAATTCACCACATTCCAGACACTTTTCCGAGTCTTCGGGTAAATTCTCCTTGTCATTTTCCTCATCAAGTAATTTCGGGTTCCTATGGGTTTTCCCAATATCAGGCCCCTTTCTTTCTGAAGAGATGATTCTTATCTCATCATCATTTATATCAAATGGCAATCGGCTCATAGGCTTTCCTCCTTCTCAATTAATTCCTTAAGAGCTTTCAAGGCTTCCTTCGAAGCTGAAAGTTCATGCCGGAAAGTCCGGCCGTCTGAAAGGATTATCTTCTGTCTTGTAGGATTTATTAATGTTATGAATTCACGGTTAACAATCAGGCTTTTACCGATACGGATAAAACGGTTGTCGTTAGGATCGACCATTTCTGAAATCCTTTTTTCCATCTGTCCTAACTGCATGGTAAGCACATATTCTCCCCCATCCGCCATCTTAATGGAAGAATAATTGCCGTCGGCAGAAATGAAGACCACAGCCTCCGTCGGCACCCGGATCAACTCCGTGGAAGTGGAGAAAAGCAGATTTTTACTCATGCTTCTTAATTCTATTGCGAAGATACAACATATATAATAAATATTAGTCTAAATTCTCCCAATTATGTATAAAACCCCTCTTCACTTGTATAAAATGACAAGGAGAAACGAGCTACAGAGTATGGGAAACTTCACCTCGATCCCTTCCTGATTGGGATTGAGAGAAAGCAGGGATCGGAGAGTTGTAGGAAGTGGAAAAGTTGTCAATGTCTGCAGTTTGAGCCTCCAACCTAAAAGTTACTGAAACGCAGGAGTTTTAAAGTCCTTTTTGTCACTTGAATAAACAATTATTAAATCGCAGAATAGTTACCAGAGATATTTTCTCAATTCAAATACCCGGTATCTTGATGAATAACTCATTTCAAAACCCGGATACTTGCTTCCTACCATTAATATACTAAGCTGCATTGTATAAACCCACCTCCTTATTATATAAACTATTGTATAAACTCACTTTATTGGCATCATTTCCCCAACTTTCTTAATGCATATCACTTATCTAAGAGATAATTATCTATTGCGAAAAAAGGGGATCCTTCACGGATCCCCTTTCACTATTAATCGAGTGATTGTTGCTGAGGTTATTTAACTACTACTTTCACAACCTTCTTGCCATATTTCACTATCCAGATACCTTGCGAAACCGGAATTTCCACTACCATTTCGCCACATCCGGCAGCTCTTACAATGCCGGTTGGAGCCACAACTGAATAACCCAAACCATTCAGTCCAGAAATACGGATCACACCGTTGGAGACATTCACCACAACATTACCTGCAATTATCTCTTCCACCCCGGCTATGTCAGAAGCCTCAACCGCCCGTGATTCACCTTCGGCATAAACGGCAGACACTGCATACTTATGTGCGGCAGGATCTACTTCGCCAATGCTTAGATCCTTAAGAGGTGAGGCGTTCTTCAGTTTATTATCTTCATATACGTTATAGCCAAGGAATTCCGGATTTTGCTTATCGCCCTTCGCCGGATAGAACGTCACATCATCCACGAAAGTCTGTGCCGACCCAAGATTCACATAGGAGCAGCCCCTTATGGCAAACCTCCCGGCCCCTTGCGGCACCACAAAAGCATACTGGGTCCATGCGCCCGACAACCTCTCAATGCGTCTTATCAAATGGAAATCATCAGGATTAATGGAGCCTGTGCTATATAGGAATTCCACGCTTTCAGGGATGTTGGGATCATAGCTTCTTGCCCAGAGGGTCACTAATTGCTCGCGTCCGCAAAGTTCAGGCGAAATCGCCCAGTCATCTTGTGGCATCGCTGCGTTATGCTCCTCATTCACCACATACATATTTGCAAGATATTGCCAAGAATTATCGTGACCATAGTAGGTGTCATTAAAATCCATGTATAGACGGTTCTGTACCCACCAGGACTGAGTTGAATGCACTTCAATGCCGGGGAATTCAATATATTCATATCCGGCGTCGCCATATTTCATCATCCCCCCTATAGGATACTGGTCACGGTCAACGAAAATCCAATCACCCGCTTCAGTCAGGAACGTCACCCAGGAATTCTCCCAGTCATTCTCTATATCGCCTTCAATACAGGGATAAGACTCAAAGTCGTCGAGTACCATAGCAGGAGTAGCCTTATCAATATTGGGTTCCCTCCATGACAATTGGTGACTCTGAGTATCATAAACCACCACTTCCGGTTCCGGGAGCAAGTTGAGATTACGGGCCACCGTCACTTCTTCGGATGTATTGTTTTCCTGGTGATTGTCGCCTTGTGATTCCACAATTATACGGTATCTATTTCCCACAGGAGAAGAAACGTTGAGGGAATGTGCGAATTCTACTGTTTCAAAGGCCCCGGATTCGATACGTCCGAGAGTCTTTGATGCAATCTCAGCATCGTTGCAAGTGAGTCTGGCTAAGTATGATTCTGTGGCGTCATTTCCGATATTGCTTACCCTTGCACTCACTTTAAACTCCTGATCAGGTTCCGCTATCACCGGAGCCTCGATATTGGAGACAGCCAAATCCACGCCTTCAAGTTCATCTACTTTTATATTGTCAATGAGCACCCAGTTATATCCGGTGTCACCACCACTGATTATTGTGCCTCTGAAAATGAGATATATCTCCTGACCGATAAATGGTGACAGGTCGGCTTTTACAAAGAGCCAGTCTTGCACATTACCCAATTCGCCTATCACTTGATGGAGCACATTATGTCTAACTCCATCGGGAGTAACAGCGTCTACGTCCAGTATATTGGGATCGCTTATCCCGCGGTTGGTCCAATTGAAGGTATAGAATGTCAGCATCGGCTTACTGCCGCTGATTTTAATCACGGGAGACACGAGATCTGTATATTCGTTATGGTATCCACCCTCTTCTTTTTCTTCTACATAGCTCCAACCAAACATACCGGCAAAACCATTGTCATGATCCTGCGATCCTTCAGTGGTATCAAAGGAAGCATCCGTCATTCTGTTCCATCCATTGTATTGTCCTATAGCTGTGGATAAGATATCATCCGAAATAGAACCGATCTGTGGCCCGTTAGAGAGACCATCGCCCCATGGATTTTCCAATGTATAATTGGGGAAAGACTCTTTAAAAGGCAACGGCAGTGCCTCTCCAACATATATATTCTGACTCTTTGCATACCATCCGGCTCCCTCGCTGTTCCCGCTGTAAATTCTGGCCAATACGAAACCGGAATTTTTCCCATCACCGAAATTCGGGGTGAAAGTAACTTTCGGTTCCATTACATCCTCAAAATAGAGGGCAGGATTCACATATTCATTGTCATAATAAATACTTACAAGATAATCCACATCTCCATTAAGAGGATAACCGTCAACATCAAATTCGGGACGATCCCAAGTCACTGTGACACTTCCGTTATCCTCTAACGATCTTAAAATCTTAACATTTCCGGCCAATCCCGGCACATTGACACCCACAAAAGTTTCAAGGGTTTCGGAAGGCAGACTCATGGCCTCCCCGGTGTAGGCATAGGCACGGTAGGAATACACCCCTTTTTCCGGCAAGGAATTGTCGGTGAATTCTACAGTTGCACCCGGAGTCACATTCTCAAGCGTAGCGATGACACTTAGGCCACGACGCACCTCAATTTTTGAAATTTCCGTCACAGCTTTCCCATTTTCCGCCATCGTCGGAGCTACGATGCTTCCTGTCAGCTTCAAAGCTCCTGTTTTGTCAGCTGCGATACTTTTGAGTTGCGGAGCCATAGGCGCCGATTCATTTAGAGGCGCCGAGATTTTGAATTCCGTAACATTCAAACGATATGAATTAGCCACACTCACTACATGGATCCCGATATGGAATTTTCCATCTGTCTCCGGCTTTATATCCAATGTATAAGACTGTCCTCCTTCTTGACTTTCTTTGGAAATTTCGGTCTTTGGAAGCAAGTTCTTGTTCAAATGAGTGGCATCGGGAGCATCGCCCATCCAGACTTCCACACTTTCCGGATATTTTGCCATCTGCGCGTCAAAAGTAAGATTTAAGGTGTATTTACACCCCGCTAAGGCCTTTATCGGCGGCGTGATAAGCCAGTCATCGGCATTATTCACCTCAGAATAAATATAAGTCACACCATTATAACGCCCGATGTCCCATGTGCTTCCATCATTGTTTGAATCAAGGATAGTCCAGTCGGGCAATCCTTCCGTGAGATCCTCATCGCCAAGATTGTAAGGAAGCACCATATATCCCACGTTGATGACACCGCTTTTCCCGGGGGCGGAGAGCCTATTGTCTTGCTTGGCCACCACCTCATAGTAGATATTCTCAATACCTTTCACCTGATATGTATCGGTACATTCCGTGGTCTTGATATTTTCAGCTACCAACTTCCCTTCCGGCATCCTTTTGACGTCGTAGCTGATTGCAGCTGCATCTACAAAGGCATTGTTGGCACCGGATGTGACAGGGTCCCATTTCACAAGGAAAGTAGAATTGGCTTCATTGTAATTAACGGTTACATTCTTAGGTGTAGCCGGAATATCCGGACCGATCCAACATTCCTGTCTTGTCCTGTCGCTCTCACCGATGCTGTTAGAAACGCTAACCGAGAAATAATACCTCCCGCTTTCAGAGACTGTCACGGGGACACTCACAGATGCGCCATAGGTAGCTTTGCCACGGTCATAAACATTATTTCCTTCGTAAAGTGTCCAGTCAAGTTCCCCTTGTCCGGCTGAGCCGTCATTAAGGGTTGCAGGCATAGTGAAATTTACAGTTCCTGATAAAGCACCCCCGGGGAAATCTGCTGTTATTTCCTTTACAGCCGAAGGAGCTCCCGCAGCTGCAATGTGTGGCATAACAAACAGAGAGGTCACTCCCTTACCTTTATATTGAGCCACTTTCTGTGATTCTCCTGATTCGGGATTAATTGTGTAGATTTCAGTATCAAATGTCTTCCCATAGTCAGTGGAGAAATTCATCGCCAGAATGAAATTACCTGTGTCAGGATCCAGCATCATCGACCAGTTATCATCCGTGGAGTTCGATTTTACATTTTTCGGCCAATCAATCTCCGATATGGTTTCAACTTTTCCGGTTGATAGGTCCACTCTGCCGAAATAACCAAAAGCAGTGACAGAATAAAGGTTCCCATCATTACCGAAACAAGCGGTTACCGGGAAATTAGAAAGAAAGTTGGCAGATGGATAAATATCAATCTGAGCTCCGGTTGAGAGATCAATACTGAAGAGGCGGAAGGTTAGTCCACCCACATCGCAATATGCATACCCCAAACCGTCTGTAGGATTAATTGCAAGGTCAGAGGCTCTGTAATATTTAGGTGCAATTTCATCACCAACGGGGGTCCAAGTGGCCACATCGTATGCCTGGATTTTATGACCGTGAGCCTCGTTGGTTTCATTATAGATCTCCCATCTTCCGTCATGACAGGCGTAAAAGAGATTCCCCTTTATATCCCCGCCAAAATAGGAAGACACATCGGTGGTGACAGGAACGAATTCACCTCCGGCAATTTCCGGAAGTCGGTATAATCCGATTGATCCTGTGGCATGATCGTAGACGGTAGCCACAATATTGGAGAGATCAATGTCAGCAATAGCCATAATCTCTGAATCTCCGGTAGCTTTCCTCTCCTGAAGTTTCAGACTCCGGCTATCTTTCTCCTCATCCCCATGCTGTGCGGAGAGTTCCTTTGACCCTTTTTCAAATTCACTCGCAATTCTCGGACCATGACGTAGTGAATTGCGGTTGATTCCTGTAATTGCAATAGAGGGCAGAACGCTTAAAATAAGCGCCCCTATAAATAAGTTCCGTTTTTTTAACATAATTATAGAAATTTGAGCCGCTCTTGCATCAGGACTGGCACGCACATATAGCGACTCTAAGACGCATTAAATTGCAAAATTACACCATCTCGCGGGCCAGACAAATAACCTATGTTATTAAATAACAATTGTAATCTTTTTCTAATCCCGGCATGTATCCGGATTCTCAGCCCGGTTTCAATCTTTATTATTCAGCTCCTGTTCTGTCCAACGCCCGGAATCGGCTATTCTTTTACGGATGCGACTCACGTGCACCTCGGTCATATTAAGATAAGAGGCTATAGCTTTCAGGGGAACGTTATCAAGAAGCTCCGGACGACATTTACGCAGCCATTCATATCTCCAGAGAGCATCACCATCCATTATTTTAGCCTTTTTCTCCGCATAAGCGTTGCGTCGTGAGAAAACTCCCGACATCCATCTGCAGAATTCCGGAGATTCCCCAACCATCATGTCGTAATTCTCCTTGCTAATTCTCAAAAAACGTGAAGCCACAGCAGCTTCAATCCTCAATATCGAGGGCTCGCCAAAAGAAAAGCATTGCATGGAATTCACTACGGTACCCTCCATTCCGAAATAAATGTTGGTCTCCTTATCGTTTTCAATCATATATCCTCTCACAATCCCGCTTCTTATTATATAGAAATCGGGATTGTAACTGCCTATGCCTATGATTGCCTCCCCTTTGGCGGCTCTTACCTCTTCAGAATTCTCCTGAATATATTGCCATAACTCTTCTGTGAGAGGATAATCAGACTCTTTCGATAAATTTTTTAAGAAATCAGTTTCTTTCATCTTACCGCAAATTTAAAATATTATCACAAAAACACCAAATTACAAAATGCTTGATTTTAAGTAAGAAAACCTTATCTTTGTTCTGTAATTAAATTTTTAATAAATTTTGATTAGAATTATTAACATAAGTTAATCATTTTGTTAATAACATTTCTCAATCCCGGTCTTTAATCAAAATTTGACTATTAACTATATATTAAAAAATGTTAAAATGTCAGATGTAACTAATCTACATTCTAAAATGTATAATAAAATTAAACTGAATCTTTCCCTGTTCCTGCTAACTTCTTTATTCATAGGAGTCAAAACCGGAAATGCTGCGGAACTCACCCCGATTCTTCAATCAAATTTCGCATCTAACCATGACGGTTGGACCATCATCGACAGTAATGGAGACGGAATAACATGGGAGCCAAAAAAAGGAGCCATGGCCATTAATTATTGCGATGATATAGCCAAAGATGACTGGCTTATAACTCCGGCTATAGAGTTGACCGCGGAGAATTACTACAACCTCTCTTTTGATGCTCATGGCTCTAAATTTTGGCCTGAAAAACTGGAAGTGAAAATCGGCACCGCCAACACTGTAGAGGCCATGTCAGACTATCTCTTGGAAAATATTGTGCTTGGCAATGACGATTACACAACGTACACCAAAGATTTTACAGTGCCGTCCAACGGGCAATACTTTATAGGTTTTCACGGCATCTCCGATCCGGAAATGTTCGTCTTGTATCTTAACAACGTCGTGGTGTCGGGTCAGGGTTCAGTAGAAGCTCCCGGAGAAGTTGAGGCTCTTAAAGTAGTTCCGGATGCCGATGGCGCTTTATCATGCACAATCAGTTTCAAGGCTCCCTCCCAGAGTGTGGCCGGAAATCAGTTGTCGGGTATCTCTGCGCTTAAAATCTTTCGCGACGATCTGTTAGTATCCACAATTTCAGATGCCACACCCGGAAGCAGTTACAGTTATGAAGACAAGCCGGAGAAAGGTGGTTATTATACTTATTCCGTAATAGCTTCAAATGAAGCAGGCGACAGCAAATCAGTGGCAATGAAAGTGCTTGTGGGTTACGACTTGCCTCAGGCCATCACTAAAGTAACTCTTTCATATACGGATCAGGATGGAGTGATAAATGTCGTGTGGCCGGCTGTCACGAAAGACACAAAAGGGAGGACACTCTCAGAGCAAGATATCACCTACTCGATATTCACCATGAATGACAACGCAGAATGGGATTTGATCCAAAGTGAAATTTCCAATAATACTTTGACCTTGCGACTTGTGGAAGAGGGAAAACAGGAGCTGAAGCAGGTGAAGGTTGTTCCTTCCACAACAGCCGGAGATGGAACCGGCGGTGTTTCAGAATTGATACCGGTAGGAACTCCATATACTGAATTACATGAATCATTTCCCGACATGACAATAAATTATGTTTGGTTGCAACGTACCACCAATGAGGGAAGTTTCGATGTTTACGATGATTACGAGTCTCTCGCGGGCCATAATTCGCAGGATGGCGACAATGGATATCTTAGAGTCTACACTCCTTATTTTGACTCTACTGCCGACTTTATTTCCGGACTGATTAAATTGTCGGAGACACACCCAACCCTTACTTTCTACACCCTTAATCTGGGTTCAACAGGTAAAGATGACACCAATACCATAGAGATCCTTGTTAAGGAGGCAAACTCCTCGGAATGGAAGAGTGTAATGGCTCCCCGCGAGGTGAAAGAGATCTGTGGAGAAGAACCCTACAAATGGGCTAAATGTCTTGTGGAACTGGATGAATATGCCGGCAAAAATGTACAGATAATGTTTTCTGTGATAGGATATAAATATGTCGACACGATGATAGACAACATTGGTGTTGATGCAGTCTCAGAAACTGAACTCTCTCTGACCATGGTTGCTCCAGCTGTGGTGAAAGCCGGTACTCGCTTCAATCTTAATATAAATGTTGTAAACTCAGGGGCAACGGAAGTGGATACATATAAACTTAGCCTTCTTTCACAAGGAGTTGTCTTGGCACAAAAAGATGGGACTTCATTGAAACGCGATGAATCTGCTCAATTCGATTTTGAGTTGCAAATGAATCCTTTCGCTGAGGTTCCGGTGGAATATGAAGCAGTGGTAGAAGTTGCCGGAGTGTCAGAGAGCATAGATTTAATAAGGGTAAAACCGGTTGCTTCCGGATTACCGGAAGTAGTGGGGCTGACAGGAGAATTCATAGGCAATAATACAGTGTCATTGTCATGGACGAAACCTGAAATTGAAAATAAGAAATCAGAAACTATATTTGAGAGTTTCGAGGAAGCTGTAGGGTTCGATAATTCCTATCCCGACTGGATATTTGTTGACCTTGACAATCATAAGGTATTTGTCGAAGGTGAAATTCCGGGAATTACCAAATTCGTCGATTCCGGCTCTTGGTGGATATGGAATAATGATGTGATCGACTGGAATATGCCGGTGCACAATGCAAAAACCGGAGAGAAATATCTCTTTGCTGCCGGCAACCGGGGTAAGGAATCTGACAATTGGGCCATTTCACCTGAATTGAGTGGCAACACTCAGGTGATCTCTTTCTTTGCCCAAAGTCGAATGTGGACATATCCTGAACGTCTTGAGATCTATTGGTCCACCGGTAGTACAGATCCGTCTGACTTTAAACAATTGGATTCAGGGGAGATTGACCCGGTTTCGGCCGCCTGGACTGAATACCTCTTCAGACTTCCTCAAGGAGCCAAACGTTTTGCCTTACGTTCATGTGCCCAAGATGCCTGGGCTCTGATGATCGACGACATTTATTATGAAGCGGTAAGCCCATCAGAATTCAAAATAACCGGATATAATGTATATCGTGACGGCAAGCTTCTAAATGAAAATCCGATTACAGAGACCACATTCACTGATGTTGAAGCAACATCAAGCGGGTCTTATAAAGTGACATCTGTTTATGAAGGGCGTGGCGAATCTTCGGCAACCGAGGTTTATGTCGACAATACCGGCATCGGCTCTATCAATGGGGATAATATAAATGTAAGAGCAATCAACCGCACCATCTATCTTGAAGGGGTTGAGAATCTTCCGGTGAGAGTTGTACGTGCCGATGGTATCTCAATTTACAACGGAGAAGGGTATGACAACATGCAACTTGATGTTACCCCCGGCGTCTATATGATTAAAGTCGTAAATAATTCTTATAAACTAATAGTGAGATAAATCAAAATTAATAAACATCATAAACGATTTAGTATGAAAAAAGTTTTAACAATCGCATTATCCGCATGCGCATTGGGAGGGATAGCATTCCTTGCCCAACCTTTGATAGCAGATAATGCTTCAGGTGCACAGCCCGTAGCTCAAGATGCACAGCCTGTAGCTCTTGCAGCTGCAGCAGCCGTAGCTCCCCCGTTCCAATCGGATTTTTCATCGGCTGACGGTCTCGAAGGCTGGACTATCATCAATGCTGAACCAAGCAGTAAGACTTGGGCATATTATAATGATTACTATAGTGGTGAAACTGGCGTTTCGATAGGCTATGACTCAACATTTCCAAAAGACGACTGGTTGATAACTCCTGCTATAACCTTGGAAGCGAATCAAAATTATGTATTCTCTTATTACGTAAAGACACGTAGCGATAAAGAAAACTGGGAAATCAAGTATGGCAGTGCGAATACCGCAGACGGTATGACCACCACTTTAGGTTCTGAAGAAAACTATTCCAACCAGGAATGGCAATTTAAATATATAGAATTTACAACGGATAACGCAGGTGATTTTTATTTTGGCATACATGCTACTTCGCCGGCTTATATGTATGACATTTTTGTAAATAAAATTAGAATAACAAAGGGCACTGCAAACGATTTGCCTGAGAATAAGCCTGCGGAGAGTATTACACCTCCTTATGAACAAGGATTCGCAAGTGCAGCTGCTATTGAGAATTGGGTTATCTTAGATGCAAATAGCGATGGTAAAACTTGGGCAGTCACGCCTTCAGGCAAAGAAATCAGAGCTTCTTACAACTATAGTAACGCAATGGATGATTGGTTGATAACCCCTCCATTTACTATGGAATATGGAAAGATTTATGAAATTACTTTCAAACTAAAATCAGAAGATAACTCCAACGTAGAAAAGATAGAGGTTAAATATGGAAAGAAACTACCCGCTAAACTCAATGTTGAAAATATTTCAGAAGTTTTCATTAATGAATTGCTTGGAGAAACTAATGTTGACTCGCCTGAATACAAGGAATACAATTTAACCCTGGTTCCTGATGAAAGTAATGATTATTATATAGGGTTTCATGGAATTTCTGAAGCTAACAAATACTACCTATATCTTACTGATTTCAAAGTTTCAGCAGGAGCTTCCGGTATGGCTCCGGGTGAAGTTACCGATTTGTTAATAACACCCGACCCAGCAGGGGAGTTGAAATGTAATATTTCATTCACCACCCCTACCAAGAATTATTTGGGACAGGATTTATCAAACATCACTGCCATAGAAGTGCTACGCGATGATGAATTGGTTAAAACCTTCCAAAATCCGGAGAAAGGGGTAAAATTGGAATTTGAAGACTTACCGAGTAAAGGTGGATTTTTAACTTATTCTATTAAAGCTAAAAATGACTCTGGAGATGGTGCTATAGTTTCAGAGACTGTTTTTGTAGGTAAAGACAAACCCGTCGGGATTTCATCTGCCAAATTGGCAAGGGTCGACTTGAATGGGCAAGCAATGGTTACTTGGGATCCTGTTACCGAGGATATTAATGGCAAAACTCTTACTACAAATGAAGTGAAATATCGCATTTATAACACTGCGATTAATTCTTATAATGAACCCGCTCTTATAGATATCCTTGTCGATGAACTTACCGGCAACAGCTACACTGCTCAATTAGTAGAAGAGGGTTCACAAGAATTCTTGCAGTTTGCCGTAGTGGCATACACCGATGCCGGTGAAGGAGAACTTGCATTTACTTCCATGATACCCGTTGGCACCCCAATGGAAGGATATGCAGAATCATTTGCTCATTGTCAGTTGTCAACTCCATTCGTTTATCCTATGGGGGGTAACGTAACCATGGAGAATGGGACATGGAATATGGATCCCCAGGATAATGATAATGGCTATTTGCAAGTAAAATTATATGATGAAGGGAAAAGCGTGGAATTAATCACCGGATTGATTTCTTTAGAAGGATTCATTAATCCAACTTTATCTTTCTACACCTATAATGAATTACAAACTTCCGGACCTCATTTAAATACAATTGCTGTTTCTATTTTGCCTTTAAATCAAGAAAATTGGATAGAGATTCAGGAAGCTAAAGCAGTGGTTGATTTCTTTGAGGAAGATAATACAAATGTCTGGGGTAAAATAATGAATTCGATTCCGGAGACATATTCAAATCTTCCCCTCCAGGTTAAATTCACTGTAACTCATTATGGTAATACAAAAGAAACATATTTAGATAATATTTATTTTGTCTCACTACCGGATCATGACTTGGCAGTAACATCTATTTCGGCTCCGGTTAAAGTTAATACAGGCTCCAAATATCCCGTGGTGGTTACAGTTCATAATTCCGGTTCCAATGCCATTGCTGCTTCTACGTTGAACCTCTATGCCGACAATGAAATCGTGGCATCAGAAGAAATAGGAGAACTGAACTGTGATGAGGTTAAGAATATTACATTCAACATCGAAATGCCTGCAATTGCAGAAGAACCTGTAACTTTATATGCAAAGATTTCTACTTCCCAAGATGACAACGAGGGAAATGACACATCTGAAGAAATAGAAGTGACCCCAGTTGTTAGCACTCTGCCTTCCGCTTCGAATCTTATTCCGGATGTAGCTGATGATGGCGTAACCCTCCTTTGGGTAGCTCCCGATTTGGCAAGTATGGTGGTTGAACCTTACACTGAAGGATTCGAAGATGGTGTGCATGGCGATGCTGAATTTGGAGAATGGACATTTGTAGATCGCGATGGTAAGAATCTTTATTTTGAAGGTTTTGGAACCAACGTAACCGGAGCATTCTTTATCCTTGACCATGAAATTCAGGAAAGTGGGTATACCAAGAATTATGAAGCTCATGGAGGGAAAAACAGTATTCTTTCTTCTACAGTTTCAGGCTCCCCCTTTAATGATGACTGGGCTATTTCTCCGGAATTGAGCGGAGATGCCCAAACTATCAAATTCTGGGCTAAGAGCTCTTATACTACTAACATTAATTACCTTGAACAAATGCAGGTGCTTTATTCGGAGGGTTCTTTAGATTCGGATGACTTTATTGCAATCGAAGAGGCTTTTGTGCCTGATGTGCCGGCTGAATGGACCGAATATTCTGTTGATTTGCCGAAAGGCGCCCAATATTTTGCAATCCGTTCCTTTGGGAAATACAATTACGAATTGCTTATTGATGATGTGTATTTTGCGCCGGTTAGTCCTTCTTCTTTTGTGATTGAGGGTTACAATATCTATCGCAATGGTGAGAAGATCAATGAAACTCCGGTGAAGGATACCAGTTTTGCCGACCTGAATGCTCCCAATGGCAAACACACTTATCATGTAACAGTTGTTTACAAAGAGCGTGGAGAGTCAGCCGGTATTGCAACGGATATCGAATACACCGGAGCTGACGGATTCAATGCTTCTCAGTTAGGAGTTTATGTTTCCGGCCGAAATATAGTGGTGAATGCCGGCGGTCAGGAAGTTATAGTGGCTGCAATGAACGGTGCCGTATTGTTCAGCGGTAAGGTTGATTCTCAAGTAGTGGTTCCGGCTGCCAAAGGCATTTATGTCGTGAAGTCGGGTGACCAAGTGAAGAAAGTGCTCGTGGATTAAGCAGTGGAAGGTGTGTCAGAATAAAATGTTCTTGACACACCCTCCTCCTCTCTTTAACAATATCTGACATTAAAATTTTATCCCCGCCTCCTGTAAAGGAAGCGGGGATAAAATTGTTATAGGGGTTATTGAGATTGTTTAGAGGTTATTGATGTCAAAACCGTCGGAGATATCCTCGTCATCAAACTGATCGTCGCCATAGATATCGAGGTCGAGATCGTCGGTCGGAAGCGTCAGCGTTGCGGCACTGTCGATCTTAGCATCAAATTCATCAAGGTCAATATATTGAGCCGGAGGAGTTCCTCGCTTCAAGACGCATATCGGATCAGAAAGAGTGCGCCCCGGGAATGATTCCTTCATCTCCATAAAGAAACTTCGCTCCGTCATGTAGTCAAATACAAAGATCAGTCGCTGACCATCTTCCTCTATCAGCCTATCGAGTGGGGTATCACCCATCACCCATATATCCTGATCGCTCGAACTGCCCATATCCTCGAGGGTAATCTCCTCGTTTTTCTGCCAGTCGTCGTCGCAGAGGAAGAAAGAATTGAAATCGTCTTTTGAATAACCCACGCTGTCAAGGATCGTGTTGCGCAGTTGTAGAAAAGTGGCGGTGGAGTCGATTTCATACTCCCGTGAGAAATTACTCACTTCATCGCTTACGAGTTTAAATTTATAGACCATGTAGATTATTATGTCTTCTTGTTTTACGCTGCGAATTTAATAGTTTTTTTATATTCGCAAAAAAAATAGCGTATAAAAATAGAGTTGGAATTATATATATGGATGATTAGTGACTTTATTGTTGCATTTGCCTATGTTTTAGTTGGAATCGGGAAAGCTAAATATTGATTTAGATTTATTGTCGGAGGAAAGTTATTAGGGTCGAACCGACAGCCTGGAGGGTAGATTTGGATATACCGTCGAGATTGTCGGAAATTGTGTGCCATCTGGGATTGAAACCCTGATCATCCTCCGGATGGTATTCTACAATGTCGATTGCAGGAATTCCGGCTTTTATAAGTTGAACATGGTCGTCAAGTATGGCACTTCCCATCCTGTTAGGGAAAAAGGAACCATGTCCCAGTCTTTTTGCCGTCTGCCAGATAGCGTCTGCCAGATACGGAGCCGAACGCTCCGAGAAATATTCCCTGCAGAAAGTGGCTCCCTCACCCCCGACCATATCCAGCAATATGGCTGCTTGCGGTGCATAACCTTTCACCGGAAGATTATTCACAAAATATGCCGTCCCCAAGGCCCAGGAATCCTCATCTCCATCTGTGCCCCAGTCTTCTGCATCAACAAAAAGTATGTCAATGGGTCGGTCGGTGGGATCAATGGAGAGTTGTCTTGCTATCTCCAGAATTACAGCCACACCGCTCGCTCCGTCGTTGGCTCCGTCTACAGGCTTTGTATGATTCTCAGGATCCGGATCCTTGTCAGCCCAGGGACGACAGTCCCAATGGGCCAAAAGAAGGATCGGCTGAGTGCTTTCATCATTCTTACCTTTAATTCTCGCAAAAATGTTGCGAGCATTCAGGATAGTGCCATCAAAAGCCTTTAATTGAGCTTTCTGTTCAATGACGCGTGCTCCATGTCGCTCAAGTTCACCAACGAGCCAGTCTCCGGTCTGTCTATGAGCATCCGTATTCGGCACCCTTGGTCCGAACTCAACTTGTTTTGCCAGATATGTATAGGCAGAATCCGAATCAAAATCCCCAAGCGTGGCTCCCGTCGCCACATCCGAAGGGGAAGCCGACTCTGCATCTGCCCATTGCGACAAGTTTTCCCTCACCTTATTGGAAGAATTAGAGCAACCTACACATAGTATAGCCAAAAATATACCCGAAGAGAGGATTTTTCTGAACATAGAGCAAAATCTAAGGAGAAATTAGTCTTAACCAACAGATGATCCGGGACGAACAGGACCTGACGGAGAAATCACCACCAGACGACCGTCGGCATCTTCGGCACTCAAGATCATACCCTGAGATTCAACTCCTTTTAGCTTTCTTGGAGCAAAATTGGCGATGAAGCATACTTCCTTACCAACAAGATCTTCCGGATTATAGAATTTCGCAATGCCACTAACGATGGTGCGCCCACCCATGCCATCGTCGATCTTAAACTTCAGAAGTTTATCTGCCTTGGGCACTTTCTCACATTCAAGCACCTTCCCTACTCTGATATCCATTTTTTCAAACTGAGGGAATTCCACAGTCTCCTTTACCGATGCCGGTTTCCAACTATTTAGAATATTCTGTTTCTTTGCGTCCTCAAGCTTTTTAATCTGAAACTCCACCACATCGTCTTCAATCTTTTCAAACAGGAGTTCCGGTTTTCCGATCTCTATGCCATCGGGGATGAGGTCGAATTTGCCGGTCATATCCCATTTGAGTTCCTTAATCTTCAACTGCTCGGCAAGTTTAGCGGCAGTGAAAGGTGTGAAGGGTTCAAAGATTACCGCCAGATTGGCACATAGTTGTACCGCCAGATTCAATATCGTGGCCGTACGAACAGGATCGGTCTTTATTAATTTCCAGGGTTCATTGTCAGCCAGATATTTATTGCCTATCCTGGCAACATTCATTGCATCCTTGAGCCCCTCGCGGAATTTAAAATTGTCGAGATTTTCAGATAGACTCTCTATGTTCCGGCGTGTTTCCTCCATCATTGCCTTGTCGGAATCAAGGATTTCACCGGCAGCGGGTACCATACCTCCATAATATTTATGGATCAGTACGGTGGCACGATTTATGAAATTACCCAAGATCGCTACAAGTTCATTATTACTGCGCGCCTGAAAATCTTTCCATGTGAAGTTGTTGTCTTTGGTCTCGGGAGCGTTGGCTGTCAAGACATAGCGTAATACATCCTGTTTGCCGGGCAACTCACGAAGATATTCGTGGAGCCATACAGCCCAATTGCGGGATGTAGAAATCTTGTCATCTTCCAAATTCAGAAACTCATTGGCGGGGACATTGTCAGGGAGATTATATTCTCCATGAGCCATCAACATCGAAGGAAAGACTATACAGTGGAAAACAATATTGTCTTTCCCTATGAAATGAATCATTCTTGATTCAGGATCTTTCCACCACTTCTCCCAATCGGGAGTAGCGTCGATAGTGTTGGAAATATATCCGATCGGCGCGTCAAACCATACATAAAGCACCTTCCCCTCAGCACCCTCTACCGGCACTGGGATACCCCATTTCAGGTCGCGGCTCACGGCCCTTGGAAGAAGACCCATATCAAGCCATGACTTACACTGTCCATATACATTCGGACGCCACTCCTTGTGGTTTTCAAGTATCCATTCGCGTAGTTTCGGTTCCCATTTATCAAGCGGCAGATACCAATGGGATGTTTCTTTAAGCACAGGTGTGCTACCGGAGAGCCTCGATTTCGGGTTGATCAGTTCGGAAGGACTAAGCGAAGATCCGCAAGCCTCACACTGGTCACCGTATGCGCCATCCTTACCACAATGAGGACATGTGCCCACCACATACCGGTCGGCAAGAAACTCTCCTGCCTCCTCATCGTAAAGCTGTTCGGATACTTTCTCAATAAACTCACCCTTGTCATACAGTTTACGGAAGAAATCTGATGCTGTCTTATGATGAGTTTTTGAAGTGGTGCGTCCGTAGACATCGAAAGAGATGCCAAGCTCTTCAAACGACTCTTTGATTATTTTATGGTAACGGTCTACAATATCCTGTGGGGATACACCCTCCTCGCGTGCTTTGATTGTGATGGGGACACCATGTTCATCACTGCCACCGACAAACATCACCTCCTCCCCTTTCAAACGAAGATAACGGGCATAAATATCAGCCGGAACATATACTCCGGCAAGGTGGCCGATATGCACCGGACCATTTGCATAAGGGAGAGCGGATGTGATTAGCGTGCGTTTGAACATCTGTATCTATTTTTTATGGTTTTAAAAACGATGGAAATCGAGAGTTTGATTTTATTGATTTCTCCTGTATTTTCTAATAAATTTATTGTTTCTCTTCAATAGTCTTGAGAAGATCCTTACATTTCGCCACAAACGTGTCATCATAGCTGTAAGTTTGAATCAGGGAATTTGTAAATTCTATAGCATTTTGTTGCTGCCCGGCTTTCCAATAAGCAAGAGCGAGACGCATCCCGGCTTGTTGGGCGAGATAAGGTTCATTGTTCACCTTTGCATTCTCATACTGCATTTCGAGTTCCCCGAGCATTTCTGCCACCTGTTCCTGAGAAGCCGACATTATATCATTGGTTTCTGCGAAATCTTCTGCAGGCAGAGGAGCAACCGTGG
>JAFLTR010000032.1 GCA_022509205.1 Muribaculaceae bacterium
CTATGACGCTATCTTCATCAAAAGTGTCGCCCTGTGCTCAAACCCCGCTCTGGATATAACAGCCGAGGTGGTCGAAGGTCTTAACGCAAGATATAACAAGGTGAAATAAACTTTCACAGGACTCTTTACGTTCTAAATATAAGGCAGGCACGGATATTTATCCTGTCCTGCCTTTTTAAGACTCCTTTTGTAGACTCTGACGAAGCAAAAACATATATACAAATACAGCGGTAGGCTGAAGAGATAAATGATAGAAGACAATATTATCAATAAGGAAGCTAACGAGAGAGCAGTGCTCGTAGGTCTCGTCACTTTAAGACAGGATGAATCTAAAGTGAGGGAATATCTCGACGAACTGGATTTCCTTGCGCAGACTGCAGGAGCTGAACCGGTGAAAAATTTCATTCAGAAACTCGACTACCCCAATCCACGCACTTATGTGGGTAAAGGGAAACTCGAGGAGATACGCCAATACGTAGAAGACAATGAAATTGGTCTGGTAATTTTTGACGATGACCTTTCCACCAAGCAAGTGGCCAACATAGAGAATGAACTGAAAGTAAAGATCCTCGACCGTACCAGCCTTATCCTTGATATCTTTGCAAAGAGAGCTCAGACAGCTACCGCTCGCACTCAGGTGGAACTCGCTCAATATCAATATCTCTTGCCAAGGCTGACAAGAATGTGGACTCACCTTGAACGTCAGAGAGGCGGTATAGGTATGAGGGGTCCCGGTGAAACCCAGATAGAAACCGACAGACGTATTATCCTCGATAAGATTTCTCGTCTTAAGGAGGAACTAAAGCATATCGACAGGCAGAAGAGCGTGCAGCGGAAAAACCGTGGCAAGCTTACCCGTATAGCGCTTGTGGGGTATACCAATGTGGGGAAATCCACCCTTATGAATCTGTTGAGCAAAAGCGATGTATTTGCTGAAAACAAACTATTTGCCACACTCGATACTACAGTGAGGAAAGTGATTATTGATAATCTGCCATTCCTGCTTACAGACACGGTAGGTTTCATCCGTAAACTTCCCACACATCTTGTCGATTCATTCAAGTCGACCCTTGACGAAGTGAGAGAGGCAGACTTTTTGGTGCATGTAGTAGATATTTCTCATCCTGGTTTTGAAGACCAGATAGAGGTGGTGAATGAAACTCTGCGACAGGTGTGTGGAGACAAACCGATACCTGTTATAATGGTGTTCAACAAAATCGATGCCTTCTCATACAATCCAAAAGAAGAAGACGACCTGACACCTTCTACGCGTGAAAATATTTCTCTCGAGGCTTTCCGTGAATCATGGATGGCAAAAATGGCAAACAACTGTGTCTTCATCTCTGCAAAAGAACACATCAACATCGATGCCCTCAAGTTGCTTCTTTACGAGAAGGCTCGGGAAATCCATGCAGAACGATTTCCTTATAATGATTTCCTCTATCAGAAATATGATGAGGATCTGAATACCGAAGAATCCAATGATTGATCCGGAACAAAATATTAGAAAAATAACTCCTGAAGAATACACCCGTCTGGAATCGCAGGGATGCGAAGCCTTAAACTGGAATGATGTGGACATTCAGGAAGGTCTGGAGCTTGGGAATATCCGAAATGTGAAATTTTCAGGTCCCGTGACTATTTATCGTGGTGTAACGCTCCGAAACATCGGCGACTTAGGAGGATGCTCTATAAGAGAGAATGCAATATTAGAAAATATTGCATCCCTGGAATTTGAACCGGAAGCACTCCATGGGGTCGGAGTCCAAGTTGCTGTGCTCGATGAAACCGGCACACGAAGCGTTCCAATTTACCCGGGACTCTCATCGCAGATTGCTACCCTTATGGCCCGCGATCCGCGCTGGCGACAGAAAAAACTGGAGACCGGCCTGCCGGAATTTCTCGATTCAAAAGCCACTGCTGCTGAAATCGGGGAAGGTGCCGTAATAAAAAACTGCGGTCAAATAAAGAATGTCAGCATTGGCAACGAGGTAGTGATAGAAGGTGCTTCCAGACTTGTCAACGGTACGATAATCAACAATGCATCTTCAGGCAGAGCCTTGACCTATGTGGGTAGCGGAGTAGAGGCTGAAAACTTCATACTTGAGGATGGAAGGCTCGAATCAAAGGCCTCAATATTGAATTGCTATGTGGGACAGGGATGCGTGCTCTCACATGGATTCAGTGCACAGGATTCTATCTTTTTTGCCAACTCTTCGATGGAAAACGGCGAGGCGCATGCCCTGCTGTCGGGCCCTTATTCGGTGAGTATGCATAAAGGCACTCTCCTGATCGGATGCCAGACTTCCTTTATGAACGCCGGGTCATCGACCAACCAGAGCAACCACATGTATAAGCTCGGTCCCGTTCACTGGGGTCTATTGGAACGCGGAGTGAAAACCTCTTCCGGCTCCTATCTTATGCTTGGAGCGAAAATCGGAGCTTTCTCCCTCTTAATGGGATCTCATAAAACTCACCCCGATTCCTCGGAATTTCCTTTCTCCTATCTTTTCGGAGACGAGAGAGGGGCTACTGTAGTGGTGCCCGCTGTCATGCTCCGTTCTTGCGGACTGCTCCGTGATGAAATGAAATGGCCTACACGCGATAAAAGACTCAAAAGAAAACTTCCTCTTCATGACAGGATTACTTTTAATGTATTGAACCCATTCACGGTGGATGCAATGCTTAAAGCTATTCCCGTGATTGAGGAGCTCCTGTCGAAACCGGCCGACGATGACCTCTATGTGAGATATAAAGGAATGAAATTCACAAGAGCCGCACTCGAAAGAGCCAAAAATCTTTACTCTCTGGCTATATTCAAATATTTAAGCATGGTGTTGCCGGACCACAAATTCCCGAGACCCGATGATAAGGAACCTGCAGAATGGATAGATTTAGGCGGACAAATCATGCCTCGGGAATATCTTAACCGGATTCTTCAGACCGAGGATATTTCAGAGACTGAAAAAATATGCGACGAAGCGATGCAGCGGTATGACGAACTTCAACTGCAATGGATTGCAAGCAGGTTTGGCGAGTGGTGGAGAGAAAGAGAGCATCATATTCAGGTAAATGCAGAGAAATTCGACGAGATGGTGGAAGAAGACAGGCAACAGTATCTGCAGATGCTCGATAGAGAAACCGAAATGCTCTCCCTCTGAAGGAACGATTTGCAGATTAAAGATTTTTAATATAAATTTGCACCCAAAGGCAAAGCCCATCCGGCTTATGCCTTATTTGTGATTTATTAACCCTATTTATTAACCAATTTTTTTAATGAGCGAAAAAGTTCAAACCCCTATCGAAGATTTTGATTGGGATGCCTATGCAAATGGCGAAACAGCCGGTTCGAAGAGCAAAGAGGAGCTTATCAACACCTATGATGAATCTCTTAAGACGGCTAAAGACAATGAAGTGGTGACCGGTGTCATCAAATCCATCTCAAAACGTGAAGTGAGAGTGGATATCGGCATGAAATCAGATGCTATCATCCCGATTTCTGAGTTCCGTTATAACCCAGACCTCAAAGTGGGCGACGAAGTAGAGGTATATATCGAAAACCTTGAAGACAAAAACGGACAGCTGAAACTTTCCCACAAGAAAGCCTGTCAGACCCGTAGCTGGGATCGCGTGAATCAGGCCCTTGAAAATGATGAAATCATTAAAGGCTATGTTAAATCCCGCACTAAGGGCGGTATGATTGTTGATGTTTTCGGCATCGAAGCATTCCTCCCGGGCTCACAGATCGACGTGCGTCCTATCAGGGATTATGATGTTTTTGTAGATAAGACAATGGAATTCAAGGTTGTGAAAATCAACCAGGAATACAAGAATGTTGTAGTGTCTCACAAGGCTCTTATCGAAGCCGAACTCGAAGCACAGAAGAAAGAGATTATCTCTAAACTTGAAAAGGGTCAGGTGCTCGAAGGTAAAGTCAAGAATATTACCCCTTACGGTGTGTTTGTTGACCTCGGTGGCGTAGACGGTCTTGTACATATCACAGACCTTTCATGGGGTCGCGTATCCGATCCTCGTGAAGTTGTTGAGCTTGATCAGGACATCAAGGTGGTTATCCTTGATTTCGACAACGAGAAGAAACGTATCGCCCTTGGCGTTAAGCAACTTCTCCCCCATCCTTGGGATGCTCTCGACCAGAATGTAAAGGTTGGCGACAAGATTACCGGTAAAGTGGTGGTTATGGCTGACTATGGTGCATTCGTGGAAGTACAACCCGGTGTTGAAGGTCTTGTGCATGTTTCTGAAATGTCATGGAGCCAGCACCTCCGTAGCGCTCAGGACTTCCTTAAAGTAGGCGACGAGATCGAAGCCGTTGTGCTTACTCTCGACCGCGACGATCGCAAGATGAGCCTTGGCATCAAGCAGCTCAAGAACGATCCTTGGGAAAATATAGATACTAAATATTCTATCGGTTCACGCCACACTGCAAAAGTAAGAAACTTCACCAACTTCGGTGTTTTCGTAGAGATCGAAGAAGGAGTTGACGGACTTATCCATATTTCAGATCTTTCCTGGACTAAGAAAATCAAACATCCGTCAGAATTCACTCAGATTGGCAATGAAATCGAAGTGCAGGTGCTCGAAATTGACAAAGACAACCGTCGTCTCTCTCTCGGACACAAGCAACTCGAAGAAAATCCTTGGGATGTATTCGAAACCATCTTTACAGTAGGTTCTGTGCATGAAGGCACTATCACCGAAATGATGGATAAGGGTGCTGTGATAGCTCTTGAATATGGTGTTGAGGGTTTCGCAACTCCGAAACATCTTGTAAAGGAAGACGGTTCACAGGCTAAACTTGATGAGAAGCTTAAATTCAAGGTGCTTGAATTTAACAAAGACAGCAAGCGTATCATATTGTCACACAGCCGTATAGCTGAAGACGCCACCAAGTCGGAAGCTAAGGCTCAGAAACCGGCTGCAGCTAAGAAATCTCGCAAGGAAGAAGAGCAGCCCCAACTTACCCAAAATGTAGAAAAGACCACTTTGGGAGATCTTGGTGCTCTTCAGGCTCTTAAAGAGCAACTTCAGAAAGAGGGCAAGAAATAATCGGTTTATTTCAATCTTCACAATAGAAAAATGGAGAAACTTCGGTTTTTCCATTTTTTTTATTAATTTTACTTACTTTTTTCTTCAATTTTTAAAAGTTTGTCTCCATTTTTGATGTGAAGCCTTCCTAACAGACCGGTAAATCATCAAAAATAGTATTGACTCTACTTTTAAAAGCCTGAGAATCATCTTAAAAGTTTAAGAATATAGTTTTGACAATAGGAAGAAAAATATTCGCCATGACTTTTATAAGTGCCGTTCTTTTTGCGACACCATTATTATTTGCCCAGTCTCAGCAGAAAGGATGGCATGAGGCCAAAAATATCACGGCCAATTTCAAAGCCGTTTCTTCCCTGTCAGATATAGAAGTCTTCTCAGCTCCCAATATGATAATGCTCAAAGTCAATCAGCCCACGGAAGTGAGGATTTTCACTATTCTGGGAAAACTTGTGTCTTCACAATATCTTGAGCCGGGAGTGTTTCAATATCACCTTGACGCCCACGGAATTTATCTTATCAAGACGGAACAAAGCTCATGTAAAATCGCCGTATAGGAAAAGTCTAATCGACAATATATATTAGAACCTTAAAATTTATAACAACCAAAAAAACACAACCCAATATGAATAATCCTGAAATCAACTGGTCGCAGCTCTCCTTTAGCTATATGCCCACAGATTACAATGTGCGCTGCACTTTCAAGGATGGGAAATGGGGAGATATAGAAGTGACTGATTCAGAATATATTCCGATGCACATGGCCGCTGTGTGTCTCCATTATGGGCAGGAATCATTCGAAGGATTGAAGGCCTTTAGAGGTAAGGATGGAAAGATACGTATTTTCCGTATGGATGAAAATGCCAAAAGATTCATCAGATCGGCCAATAAAATGCTGATGGCTCCGCTTCCTGTTGAGAAGTTTTGCGAAATGGTGAAAAAAGTAGTGAAACTCAACGAGAGATTTGTGCCTCCCTATGGATCCGGAGCATCGTTATATATTCGTCCGCTGGAAATCGGGGTCACTCCCAAAGTAGGTGTTAGCAGTGCCGATGAATTCCTTGTAATAATGTTTGTAACACCCGTGGGTCCATATTTTAAAGCCGGTTTTAAACCCATAAAAGTTTGTATATCTCGAGATTATGACAGAGTGGCACCGAAAGGCACCGGCTCAATAAAAGTAGGAGGAAATTACGGGGCTTCCCTCCAGGCGGGAGAGAAAGCTCATGAATGGGGCTATTCAAATCTGCTCTACCTTGACCCAAAGGAGAAGAAATATATAGATGAATGTGGTGCTGCAAATTTCTATGGCATCAAAGACAATACATACGTGACTCCGGATAGTGAATCCATCTTACCGTCAATCACCAATATGAGCCTTCAGGAACTCGCTAAGGATATGGGGATGAAAGTGGAAAAAAGAATGGTTCCACTTGAGGAACTTCCCACATTTGAAGAAGCCGGAGCCTGTGGCACGGCAGCCGTTTGCTCTCCCATAGGAACAATCGATGATATAGACACCGGTATTTCTTATGTCATTGCGAAAGACAATCAACCGGGCCCGATCACAACTAAACTCTACAACACTATCAGAGCCATTCAGCTGGGTGAAGAACCTGACATCCATAACTGGTGTGTAACTCTTGATTGATATGATTAATCCGGGATGACAAACTATGTTTTAGAATCCCGGATTAGTATTTTAACTTTCCCGATATCAAACGTCTATATTGTGACTTTGGATTAATATGATTAGAATCCCTGATATCAACTGGCTTTATTATAAGTACTATTCAGAAAATCCGGAACTCCGGAGAATCATAACGGTACATTCAGAGTGCGTAGCCAGGAAAGCCTTGGAAATAAACAAGACTAAGCACCTCGGGCTGGATCCCAAAGAAGTTTATGTTGCTGCCCTTCTCCATGATATAGGCGTGGTGAAATGTAACGCACCCGGCATTTTTGCCCACGGAGAACATCCCTATATTCAACATGGCCTGGAAGGAAAGAGAATTCTCGAGGAAAACGGACTAAAAAAATACTCCCGGATCTGCACATCACACACCGGATCCGGAATAACACGCCAGGAAATCTGTGACAAAAAACTTCCGCTTCCGCTATCTGATGATTTTCTGCCTAAAACCCTGCTTGAAAAGCTCATCTGTTATTCTGACAAATTCTTTTCTAAAAGCAAGGATCTTACTCGTGAAAAATCATTGGATGAAGTGGAACTCGAGATGAATAAATTCGGCCAAGACTCTCTGGAAAGATTCAGAGCGTTACACAAACGTTTTTCATAACAAACCTGCACCTTTCGTTCCGTCTCAATTTGAGTTGGTTAAACGACATCTCATTTTAATCTTCTTTTTCTGTCTTTATAGACTTTACAATTAGAGGACTATATCCGTTTTTCACTTTTAACCTTAGATAACAAATAATACTCCTCAATTTCGCGTTTTATAGCTAACTTTGCAAATTAGTTAGTGATTTAACAACGTTTTGAGACGTTTCTTTATATATTTGTTTGCTCTTGTGGTTCTCGGGCTTGCTTTTGCCCAATCACCGGAGCCTCCGGCCATATTGAATTCAGGTCCGACTTCCGAGCCGGACGCATCTTCTTATAAAAATATCTTTGTGCCGGTTGACTCTATGGAGCTGAATACCGAAACAGGTATAACTCGAAACGACACCTTCTTTTATGCCTACGACTCAATAAGGTCGTTCACTGACTCAATTCTTCCGGATTCTCTTCATTCATATAGAGACTCTATCGGAACAGCGGAGATGGAGTTGTCTCTTGATTCAATTGGAAAAGATTCTACAGGAAATCACACCGATTCTCTGGCTCTTGAAAGAGGTCAGAGGCGTCCCATAGACATAGACACTACCCGAAGCAAGGTTTCACGCCTGAACCGTGAGAAAGTCGACCTCGAATCCGCCGTCACTTTCAGTGCTAAAGACTCCTTGATTCTTGAAGGCAACAACAATGCTTTCCTTTTTGGAGAAAGTAATGTGGAATATGGGCAGTTTAAACTTAACGCTCAGGAAATAATGCTCGAGCTTGACCAGTCTACTGTCTATGCACGCGGTGCGGTCGATTCAGTGGGAAATCTTTTCGGTAATCCTGTATTTAAGGATGGCGGGGAGGAATATGAGTCGAAACAGATGACTTATAACTTCAAAACGGAAAGAGGTTACATCACAGATGTAATCTCCGAACAAGGGGAAGGTTACCTCACAGGTGGAGCATCTAAGAAGATGGAAGACGGCTCTTTCTTCGTTCAAGACGGCAAATACACCACCTGCGATGACCATGAGCATCCCCATTTCTATTTCAACGTCACGAAAGGGAAAATGATTCCTAACAAAAATATTGTCACAGGGCCGGTATATATGGTACTTGCAGACGTCCCCCTCCCTCTCGCTCTCCCGTTTGGTTATTTCCCATTCTCAAAAAGTTATTCAAGCGGTATCATTTTCCCTACTTTCGGAGATGACTACAACAGAGGTTTCTATCTCAGAGACGGAGGCTACTATTTCGCTCTTTCTGATTATGTCGACCTTGCCCTGCGTGGAGAGATCTACACAAAAGGTTCCTGGGGTGTTTCAGGAGCCTCAACATATTCAAAGCGTTATAAATTCAGAGGTAATGTGAGTTTCTCTTACATCACGTCCATTTATGGTGAAAAAGGAAGCCCGGATTATACCAAACAAAAAAACTTCCAGTTGATTTGGAGCCATTCCCAAGATGCCAAGGCCAATCCCAATATGTCCTTTTCGGCATCAGTGAACTTTGCAACTTCCGGCTATTCCCGCAACGACCTTAACTCATATTATAATTCTTCATTCACTGAAAACACCAAATCTTCAACGGTGAATATGACATACAGGTTCCCGGGCACTAAATGGAGCCTTTCAACCACGGCAAGCATAACCCAAAGGACCCAAGACTCCACTCTGGCTGTTTCTTTCCCAAACCTCAATGTCACACTTTCCCAAGTTGCCCCGTTCAAACGTAAAAAATCAGTGGGAGGCGAAAAATGGTATGAGAAAATTAAACTTTCATACTCAGGTCAGTTCCAGAATTCACTTACAGCCCAACAGGATGTGTTTTTCAAGAAGAGCCTTATAAAAGACTGGAGAAACGGTATGAGGCACAGCATGCCGGTATCGGCCACCTTCTCCCTCTTCAAATATATCAATATTTCTCCTTCGATCACAATGAACGACCGTATGTACACCTCCAAAATACGTCGTCAATGGGACACCCAGTCTTCGAGGGAGGTGCAAGACACTACCTACGGCTTTTACAATCTCTTCGATTTTAACGCCGCTATATCTCTCGACACTAAAATATATGGTTTCTGGAAACCACTTAAGATATTTGGAGACAAGGTGCAGATGATTCGCCATGTGCTTACACCCACTGTCTCTTTTTCTGCTTCCCCGGACTTCTCAGATCCTTTCTGGGGAGTATATGGAACTTATAGTTACGAAACAGCTTCAGGAGAAATCAGAACCCAGAAATATAATTATTTCTCTCACGGAGTCTATGGGTCGCCGGGACAGGGGAAATCCGGAATGATCTCTGTCAACCTTGCCAACAATCTGGAAATGAAGGTAAGAAACGACAACGATTCTTCCGGCACTAAAAAAATATCTCTGATTGAAAATTTCTCAATCAGCCAGAGTTATAATTTTGCAGCTGACTCACTTAACTGGAGTAATATCAATACCTCCATTTTGTTACGGCTCGTCAAGAATTTCAACCTAAATCTATCAGCAACCTGGGACCCCTATACCTACCGACTCAATTCCTCCGGCAGTCCTGTAAGGGTTAATGTTCCTCGTTGGAAAGCAGGAAAAGGATGGGCCAGACTGTCCTCCACAGGTACATCTTTCTCATATACATTCAACAACCAGACTTTTACCCGCAAAAAGAACAACGACTCTCAAAACAAGGGAAACAACTCTTTTGGTGATGACGAGGATGAAGAATTCGACGACAACAATATAGATGCGGCTGAAGAGAAACGACGACGGAGGAAGGAAGCAAGGGAAGCTGCCGCGGCGGCCGATGCTGACGGTTATGCAAAATGGGAATGTCCATGGAGCCTGTCGGTCAACTATTCCATAAGCTACGGATATGGAGCTTTCGACTATGATAAGCTTGAGTATAAAGGGAAGTGGACTCAAAATCTCTCCTTCTCAGGAAACATACGTCCCACAACCAATTGGAATTTTTCATTCTCTGCCTCCTATAATTTCGACCTGCATAAACTGGCCTATATGAACTGCACCATATCACGCGACCTTCATTGCTTCACGATGTCGGCCTCCTTTGTGCCTGTGGGACCATATAAATCCTACAACTTCCACATATCAGTGAAATCCTCATTATTGAAGGATCTCAAATACGACAAGCGTTCTTCAACGAGCAATGGTATACAATGGTACTGATAGCCGGTCAACGAAACTGAAATATTTGGGTTAGGAGGGTTTCTTCTCGTTCAATCTTTTTTTACTCATTCGTCTCAGAGTAATCATGTTATTCTCTTATTTTCTTATCAAGTAACGTAGATTTTATATTTGTTTGTTTGCCTGAAATTTCGTAATTTTGTGGAAATTTAGGGACGAATGGCCAAGCTGGAACTCATCCAGACAATAACGATGCTATCGCGAAAAGTCGATGACTTGATGGCACAGCTAAAACTGGCTCAAGAGAGAGCCGCACGCCTGGAAGAGGAAAACTCTGAATTGAGAAAAATTCATGAGGATGACATCTCAAAACTCCAACAGGCTCAAAAGGACATTGAATTCCTTTCTCTATCCCACCGCCTGGCCGACAATCCCGAAGCACTGGTGGACGCAAGAAAACAAATTTCTCAGCTCATCAGAACCATCGACAGTTGTATCCGTTTGATTAATCAAGACTGAAGATGAAAGGCGCAGACAACATTAAAATGACTCTACATATAGGCAACGAACTTATCCAGGTCGATGTCGATTTCGACGACCAATACAAGGTGAGGGAGGCTGAAAGAGATGTTAAGCTTTTTTGCGACAAATTAAGAAAATCATGGCCGGATAGCGCTGATTCCCATATCCTTGCTATGGCGGCATATCAATTCGCAAGATGGTATAGGCAACTTCTCGAAGAGCAAAATCAGGCTATCGATATGGCTCGCGAAAAGTGTCTTGAAATAGAGCATAGGATTAACGATAATATTTAATCCCCTCCGTTTCTTCAATTTTTATTGTCTGTTTCCTGTTTTCATTTAGTTTTTCAAACGATGCAATAGTCTTTGTAAAAAATGACTTTTGTGTTTAACTGATTATATATTTTTAGACAGATACTATGGAAACAGCTATATGGATCATAATCGCCGTCGGAGCTGCCATCATCGGATATATCGTGGCAACCCTGATGGCTAAGAAAAGTGCCAAAAGCGCTGCTAATGCTATATTAGACGAGGCAAGAATGGAGGCAGGCATGATTAAGGAGAAACAACTCCTTAAAGCAAAGGAAGAAGAACTCAAGATAGTCTCCGAAGCTGAAAAGAATGCCAACCAGAAACTTCAGAAAATACAGGCTTCAGAAAACCGAGCCAGACAGAAAGAACTTCAGCTCAACCAGCAACAGAGCGAGTTAGCCAAGCGGAAGAATGAATTGGATGCTCGTCAAGGCTCTATCGAAAAACTTGAGATTTCTGTGAATGCTAAAAATGCTGAGGCCGACTCAATGATCAAGAATATACGTGAAGAGCTTGAAAAGGTGTCCGGTCTGTCTGCCGATGAAGCAAAAGAGCGTCTTGTGGAAAGCCTTAAAGATGAAGCAAAGACTGAAGCTGCAAGTTATATCAATGATATAATGGATGAAGCAAAGCTCACTGCTTCTAAAGAGGCTAAAAAAATTGTAGTGCAGTCTATTCAACGTCTGGCTACAGAAGCCGCAGTGGAAAACTCAGTCACTGTTTTCCCTATCGACAATGATGAAATCAAAGGTCGCATAATCGGTAGGGAGGGTAGAAATATCCGTGCCCTTGAAGCTGCTACTGGCATTGAAATCATTGTTGACGACACACCTGAAGCCATTGTGCTTTCCGGATTTGATCCTGTGAGACGTGAAATCGCCAGGCTCGCACTCCATCAGCTTGTTGTTGATGGAAGAATCCATCCGGCCAGAATCGAAGAAGTGGTGGCCAAGGTGAAACGTCAGGTTGAAGAGGAGATTATCGAGACAGGGAAGCGCACTGCTATTGATCTCGGAATCCACGGTCTACATCCTGAACTGATAAGAATGGTAGGCAAGATGAAATATCGCTCATCCTACGGACAAAATCTGCTTCAACATTCACGCGAGACGGCCAACCTCTGTGCCATAATGGCAGCTGAATTAGGGCTCAATCCGAAAAAAGCTCGCAGAGCCGGACTGTTGCACGACATAGGGAAAGTGCCGGATGATGAACCGGAACTTCCACACGCTTTGCTGGGTATGAAACTGGCAGAGAAATTTAAGGAGAAGCCGGATATTTGTAATGCCATCGGCGCGCATCATGAGGAAGTGGAACAGACCTCCCTCTTAGCTCCCATCGTCCAGGTTTGTGATGCCATATCAGGAGCTCGTCCCGGAGCGCGCCGTGAAATAGTTGAAGCTTATATAAAGCGTCTAAACGACCTTGAGCAGATTGCATTATCCTATCCCGGCGTGCTCAAGACTTATGCTGTGCAAGCCGGCAGAGAATTGCGGGTAATTGTTGGAGCCGACAGGATTTCCGATGAAGAGATTGAAAAACTTTCCGCTGAGATCGCAAAGAAGATTCAGGATGAAATGACATATCCCGGACAAGTCAAGATCACTGTGATTCGTGAAACACGCTCTGTAGCCTTTGCCAAATAAAAATAGAAATTCTATTAATCAAGTAAAAAGAGTAATATCCACTTTCAACTTATGGCAGAGAGCAATCAAGCAGCTTTTATTAATGCCTGTCCGAGGTGTGTGAGAAATCATGCCTGCAGAAGTTGTGGCCGAAGGGAACCGCGTGGTAAACTTACGGCCACAGACTGGATGAAACATCTTCCTTCCGATGAAGCGACTCCAAAACTCATAGAGGTTATTTTCAAAAACACCAGGGTCGGTTTTTTTGAGAATTCCGAGGGGCTCGATCTAAAGATTGGTGATCTGATAGTGGTGGAGGGATCTCCCGGCTACGATATCGGAAGAATAAACATGGTAGGCCATCTTGTTAAATTACAGATGAAAAAAGCCGGCTTCAAAGATTTCAACGATCTAAAGAAAGTGTTGAGACCTGCCACCGATGACGACCTTGATAAATTTGAGGAGGCTCGATCAAGAGAACACTCCACCATGATCAAGGCTCGTTCGATAGCTGAAGAACTGGGATTGGCCATGAAAATAGGTGATGTGGAATTTCAGGGTGACGGAAGCAAGGCAATCTTTTATTATATCGCCGATGAAAGAGTGGATTTCCGTAAACTCATCAGGATTCTTGCCGAAACTTTCAAGGTTAGGATTGAAATGAAACAGATAGGGGCACGCCAGGAAGCCGGAAGGATCGGAGGTATCGGTCCGTGTGGTCGGCCTCTCTGTTGTTCTTCCTGGATGAACAGATTTGTTTCTGTAGGAACCGGAGCAGCCAGAATCCAGGATCTATCTATGAATCCGCAGAAGCTCGCCGGCCAGTGCGGGAAACTGAAATGCTGCCTTAATTTTGAAATCGATTCTTATGCGGAGGCGTCTAAAGAGTTGCCGCCAAAAGATGCTGTGCTTGAATCTAAAGACAGCCTTTATTTCCTTTTCAAGGCCGATATCCTGCAACGCGAGCTGACTTATTCCACTGACAAGCATATCCCCTCAAATCTTGTAACAATCAGTGCGGAAAGGGCATTTGAAATCCTTGACCTTAATAAAAGAGGAGTAAGACCCGAAAGGATTTCCAACGAAGAATTGATCGAGACTCCGTCGGAATTCGGTGATATTATCGGACAAGATAGTCTCACTCGTTTCGACAAAAAGGGTAACAATAAGAAAAGGAAGAAAAACAAATCGGGGCAAAATCAATTTTCCGGTGAGAGTAATGAAGCCGGACAGAGCCAGAATGACCGGAAAAGACAAGGGAAACAGTTTCGCAACCATGCAAACCAAAAAAATGGGAAATTCAACAGGCAGGAGAATCAATAGTTCTTCTCCCTTTATTTTCTTATTGATTCTTTTTTTCATATTTTGTGGATGCCAAAAGGATTCAACAGCGACTGTAATCTCGTTCGTAGATTTTGACAGCAGGGGAATGACACCCGATAAAGAGTATTTATTCACTCCGTTTGATGGCATTTCCTTTGATTCCATTCAGAAACCTGATTATTCTGTTGAGCTGATTGTAAGATATTCTGACAGATGTGCTATAAAAGAACTGCCCTTAAAGTTCGAAACCATTTCCATATTTAATGATTCCATTATAGAGAGAGAGCTGAAGGTGAAGCTTTTCAATGATGATGATGAAATTTCCGGCTCTGGGAATTATGGGATTTACCAGACTCAAATACCCTTATTCCCAAAAGTTTTGGCAGACGAAAACTTCTTCATAACTTTTTCAACTCCGGAAAGAATCACTTCCGGATTACTATCCTTAGGAGTGAAATTAGACAAATTAGGGAAAAATGAAACTTATTCCAAATAAATTATTGCCCGAGATATCCCTTAGGATTGAAAAGGTCAGGAGCAATATGCCGCGGCTTGAAAGTTTTGCAATCCTTATAGGATATAACACCAATATCTATTACACCACAGGCAGATACTTCCGAGGCTATGTCTATATCCCCGGAGAAGGAGAACCTCTTTGGTTTGTAATCAAACCCCAAATATTTGAAAGGGAGCACAACATCCATTTTATTCGTAAGCCTGAAGAAATCCCGGGAATCCTGTGTGAGCTGAATTATCTTAAACCTAACCTCATAGCTCTTGAGGAGAATGAATTGTCTTATTCCGAGATAATAAGGTTGAGGAATATTTTCAAAGACTCCGAAATTGCTGATGGTTCAGGGATAATGAAAAGGACGAGAATGACCAAGACAGAGTGGGAAATCTCCGAGATGAAAGAAGACGGGATGCATCAGACGAAAGTATATGGAAAGGTTAAGGATTGTTACCGGCCCGGCATGAGCGATCTTGAATTGCAGATTGAGATTGAACGAAAGTTACGTCTTGAAGGATCGCTCGGAGTGTCGCGTGTGGCCGGGAACTTTATGGAAATAAATATGGGATCGGTTATAAGCGGAGATAATGCCGATAATCCTGCTCCCTATGAGTTCACGATGGGTGGTGCGGGCGTTGATCCTTCGCTTCCGGTAGGCTCTGACAATTCTGTCATACTGGAAGGAAAGACTGTCATGATTGATATGAACGGCGCTTTCAACGGTTATCAGACAGATATGACTCGTGTCTGGGCAATCGGCCAAGTAGATTCTCTTGCTCAAAAGGCTCATGATTGCTCCATAAGGATACTACGTCATCTTGAAAAATTCTCTCTTCCCGGCATTCATGTGAAATCTATGTATGAAGAAGCCCTGAAAATCGTAGATGAAGAGGGACTGAGAGAATATTTCATGGGCCATAGAAGTCAAGTCGGTTTCATCGGACATGGGGTTGGTATTGAATTGAATGAATTGCCGGTAGTTATGGCTAAAAGCCGTGACATTCTTCAGGAGAATATGACTTTGGCTCTCGAACCAAAATTTGTGATTCCGAAAGTCGGCGCCGTTGGTGTAGAAAACACTTATGTAGTGACAGCCGAAGGTTTGGAAAACATCACTTCCTTCCCGGAAGAAATACAATATTTTTGATCCGGTATTCTATCATTTCCTTCTTTCTATAGGGAAGAAACCTGCGTTGAGATTATTTATCCGGGAGAAGTTAAGCAATGTAATCAGGCTTGGAAGTAAAGAGCATACTAAAATGTGGAATTTATAAATCGACGATTAGATTTTAGGATCAAATGTTTTTCTCAAAATTAATAGACACTCCGGAGTTTCATCTCGTTAGCGAAACGGCACAAAAATTAAACCGGGAGGTGTATGTTGTGGGTGGATTTGTCAGGGATATATTTCTTCATCGCACATCAAAAGATATAGATTTTGTCACTGTAGGAAGCGGTATAGAGTTAGCTACGGAAGTAGCCAAATCATTGGGTCCCAAAGCAAAATTATCCGTTTTCCCTAATTATGGCACGGCTCAAGTGAAATTCAAAGATATGGAGTTGGAATTTGTAGGAGCTCGAAAAGAATCCTATAACCGAAACTCCCGTAATCCTATCGTTGAAGACGGCACCCTTGAGGAAGATCTCACGCGAAGGGATTTCACCATAAACGCAATGGCAATCTCACTTAATAAGGATAACTATGGTGATATCCTCGATCCGTTCCATGGTCTCCTTGACCTCGATAAAGGGATCATAAAAACTCCGACAGACCCGGAGATAACGTTCTCAGACGATCCCTTGAGAATGCTTCGGGCAATACGCTTTGCAACCCAACTTGCTCTCCCGTTATTTGACACTACATCCGGACAACTCAAATTGAAGCATTTCCAACTTGATGAAACCACTTTCAATGCAATAAGAAAGAATGCTTCGAGAATGGAGATCATCACGAGGGAAAGAATAAACTCCGAACTCTCAAAAATAATGATGTCGCAAAGACCTTCAGTGGGATGGAAACTTCTTGAGGAAACAGGATTGCTACCTTATGTCTTCCCTTCGTTAGTGCCTTTGAAAGGGGTGCAGGTGGTGGAAGGTCGTGGACATAAAGATAATTTCCACCACACCATACAAGTGCTGGACAATGTGGCCAAGCGTTCCGACAATGAATGGTTGCGGTGGGCGGCCCTCCTGCATGACATTGCAAAACCCAATACAAAGAAATATGATCCTGTATTAGGCTGGACTTTTCATAGCCATAACTATATAGGAGAAAAAATGGTGCCTGCCATTTTCAAAGAGATGAAACTGCCACTCAACGACAAGATGAAATATGTGGCGAAACTTGTAGGCCTTCACATGCGCCCCCAAAGTGTGGGCGAAGAGGGGGTCACCGACTCAGGCGTAAGAAGGCTAATTACGGAAGCAGGCGAAGACCTTGACGATCTTATGATTCTGGCGGAATCAGACATCACCTCGAAGAATCCCGCAAAAGTTAAAAATCAGTTGGAAGGCTTTCATAAACTTCGGGAAAGAATAAGCCAGATTAATGACGCCGATGCCCTACGCAATTGGAAAAATCCTATCAATGGTCGCGAAATAATGGAAAAATTGGGTGTGGCTGAAGGACCGGAAGTAGCCAAACTTAAAGACATGATTAAGGAAGCGATCCTGGAAGGCAAAATTCCTTATGACCACGATGCCGCTTGGGAATTTCTGATTTCCCACATAGATTCTCAGAATAAGCCCATTCAATGATTAAGAGAGGGCACGTCGAAATGTTGATTTTTTTGACATACCCTCTTAAGGTTTTTTAATGTGCCGGATGCAAAGTACTGAGGATGGTGCATTTTGACACAAGGCCTTTAAATTGACGATGAATGAAAGTGAAAGAAACAGGCTCGCCTGTTTTATGAACTGATCTAAAAAATGTCGGCTGACACAAAGGCATTCTCAACAACTTCCATTTCGAAATTTTGCGGGCTACCGTTACAAGCTACAACATCAAAACGATATTTCATATCACCCGGCAAGGTGCGAAGATATGCGTCAGCCGCTTTTACCATTCTTTTACGTTTGTCGGTTGAAACGGAATTCAACGCATCGGCCTCATTAGTTGCTCTTGCCTTTACCTCGACTATGGCCACAGTGTCGTCCTTTTGAACAATCAAATCGATTTCCGTCTTTCCAAGACGCCAGTTTCTTTCTAAAACCGTATAACCTTTCCGGATATAATCCATGGCAGCCATCTCTTCCGAAAACGCACCGAATTCTCTGGCAAGATCTTTCTTTAATTTCCTTTTTTCCTCCATTCAATAAGCTTTGAACGACATATCGAGTCCTTTTACACTATGGGTCAGGGCTCCCACAGATATAAAATCTACGCCGGTCTCCCCGTAATCGCGAAGATTCTCCAGAGTTATACCACCGGAAGACTCGGTCTCCTTTCTGCCGGCAACTATTTTTACAGCCTCCTTGGTAAGCTCGGGAGTAAAATTATCAAACATTATCCGGTCTACCTCCGGCATCTCTGAAAGTTTCCTGACATCATCAAGAGTCCGTGCCTCTACCTCAATCTTTAGGTCTTTACCATATTTTTTGCAATAGTCGGCAGCTCTTTCCACAGCCTTTTCAATTCCTCCCGCAAAGTCGATGTGATTATCTTTGATGAGTATCATATCAAAAAGCCCTATGCGATGGTTCTCCCCTCCTCCGGTCTTGACAGCCTCTTTCTCAAGCAGACGCATCCCGGGTGTAGTTTTTCTGGTATCAAGCACTTTGGTATGAAGACCGGCCAACCTGTCCTGATATTTTTTTGTCATGGTTGCAACTCCGCTCATTCTTTGCATGATATTCAAGAGGGTTCTTTCCGCCATCAGCAAGGATCTCACCGAACCCTCAGCTGTGAAGACAATATCACCCGGCTTTACTTCACTTCCATCAGGGAATAAGACATTGACCTTTACATTCGGGTCTATCTTATGGAGCACTTTTATGGCGAGATCTATTCCTGACACTAAGCCCGGTTGTTTGATAAGAAGTTTCGAGCGCCCTTGAGCATCTTCAGGAATGGTTGAAAGAGTCGTATGATCTCCATCCCCTATATCTTCTGCAAATGCAAGATTCAAAAGATCATCTATAAGTTCATCGCGTGTCTTCATAATCTTAAATATTTATGAGCAATATGCTGCAAATTTACAAAAAAAACGTGTCATCCTTTTGGACAACACGTCTTTTAATAATTTGAAAATATCGGGGATTACATCATTCCTCCCATTCCACCCATTCCGGGAGCAGCCATCGGAGCAGGATTTTCCTCTTTCTTGTCTGCTATCACACATTCAGTGGTGAGGAACATGCCTGCGATACTTGCTGCATTCTCAAGAGCTACGCGGGTAACCTTAGCCGGGTCGATAACTCCGGTTTCAAAGAAGTTTTCGAAAGTATCGGTGCGGGCATTATAGCCGAAATCGCCTTTACCTTCTTTTACTTTCTGAACTATCACAGCTCCTTCTACTCCGGCATTCTCCACAATCTGACGAAGAGGCTCTTCGATTGCTCTGCGGATAATTGCTATACCGGTGTTTTCATCATCATTGTCGCCCTTGAGTTCATCAAGTTTCGGGAGACAACGGATATATGCCACGCCACCACCGGGCACAATACCCTCAGCAATAGCTGCACGAGTTGCTGAAAGAGCATCGTCTACTCTATCTTTCTTCTCCTTCATTTCAACTTCAGAAGGCGCACCTATGTAAAGCACAGCTACACCACCTGCAAGTTTTGCAAGTCTCTCATGCAATTTCTCCTTGTCATAGCTTGAAGTTGTAGACTCTATCTGAGCTTTGATCTGATTTACTCTCTGAGCAATGGCATCTTTAGAACCGGCACCGTTAACGATTGTGGTATTGTCTTTGTTGATAGTCACTTTCTCAGCTGTGCCAAGGTCATTGACAGAAGCTTGGGTTAGCTGCATACCCTTCACTTCGCTTATAACTGTACCTCCGGTAAGGATAGCTATATCTTCAAGCATCTCTTTACGACGGTCGCCAAAGCCCGGGGCTTTAACGGCACATATTTTGAGAGAACCACGTATACGGTTCACTACTAAAGTGGCAAGAGCCTCATTATCTACATCTTCAGCTATAATCAAGAGCGGACGACCGCTTTGTGCCACTGATTCAAGCACAGGAAGAATATCTTTAAGGTTTGAAATCTTCTTATCGTAAAGAAGTATGAAGGGGGAATCCATCTCACATTCCATTTTCTCACCGTTGGTGACAAAATAAGGGGAGATATATCCACGGTCGAACTGCATACCCTCAACCACATCAACAGTGGTTTCAGTTCCTTTTGCCTCTTCAACGGTGATAACACCCTCTTTTTTCACCTTCTTCATTGCCTCGGCGATAAGAGCACCAATCTCCTCATCGTTGTTGGCTGAAACACGAGCCACATTTTCAATCTTTGCAAGGTCGTCACCCACTTCCTGGCTTTGAGCCTTGATTTCCTCAACAACAGCAGAAACAGCCTTGTCGATGCCCCTCTTGAGATCCATCGGATTTGCTCCGGCAGCTACATTCTTAAGGCCGACATTCACAATTGACTGAGCAAGAACAGTAGCAGTAGTGGTACCATCACCTGCTTGGTCACCTGTCTTTGAGGCAACTTCCTTTACCAACTGGGCTCCCATATTCTGGAACGGGTCCTCAAGTTCAATTTCTCGAGCCACTGTCACACCATCCTTAGTAATATGAGGTGCTCCATATTTCTTCTCAATGATCACATTACGTCCCTTCGGGCCAAGTGTCACCTTAACGGCATCTGCTAAAGCATCGACACCATTTTTGAGCTCTTCGCGAGCTTTAATATTGAATTTTATTTCTTTTGCCATTTTATTTCTTCGTTTTCTTTATCCGATTATTGCAAATACATCGTTTTGACGCATGATAAGATATTTTTCTCCCTCGAATTCAATCTCAGTGCCGGAATATTTGCCAAACAACACATCATCACCCTCCTTAAGGAGCATCTCTTCATCTTTTGTGCCATTTCCCACTGCAAGCACCTTGCCACGAAGCGGTTTCTCTTTTGCCGAATCCGGTATGATGATACCGCTCATAGTCACTTCTTCTGCAGCTGTCGGTTTTATCAAAACTCTGTCTGCCAATGGTTTTATGTTCATAGTCTTTATTGTTGTTATTTTGTATTTAATAGTTTGCTTTTGAATATTTGAAACTTACGGATATGGCTTGAAATGTAAGTTTCAGCAACATCCTTTACCTTCAAATTTTATGCCAAATTATTTCTTCTTGAGGATATAAGTGGTCAACGGAGCAGCGATTCCGGTGAGTCTGCCATTTTTAACCTTAAACTCCTTGCCATACACCACATCCTTATAAGTGCCGTTCGGGAGTCCGGTAGGCACATTGACAAAATTGGCAATATTTGCAATATTGGCTATTGCGGCTCCCTTCTTTCCACGGTTTACAACCAGCACCTCACCATTGTCTGTGATTTGTATGTCTTCGGACTGGCCTTTCATCTCTTTACGGAAATTATTTACGGCCACAACCTCAGGATGGAAAAATTCATCGTTTCCTCTTGCTCCCAACACATTGTCGCCCCAATAAGCCTGCCTGGTCGACCCCATCGGACGGCTGAAAAACAAGGGGACACCATTCTGACGGGCTGTAAGGAACACCCAGCCTGTCCTTATCTGGTCATCGGTCAGGTGGGCCGACTCATGAGCATTGGCATAAGTGTCATGGCTCTCTACCCATGTGGTAAGAAATTCCGGAGCACTTGTATGATACCAGTTTTGAAGGTCGTAACCGTTGGCGCTACCTTTCTCCAGCGCCTCACGAAGGACATGACCATAGGTGGAAGCGGTCTGTCCCATATACTCGGCATAACCCTCCTCATTTACATTACGGTCTTGCAAAACTTCACCATATACAAACAAGTCATCGTATGGCACATTCAGTTTGACTCCATCCACAGCCTTTCGTCCTGTGGCTACATCCCAGAAATCATTCTCGGTGATACCCAACGCAGTGTCTACCGGATCTGAAGGCAGGCCTATATGTTTGGCTGTATCATAACGGAAACCGCCTACTCCCATATCCAGCAGCTCATTAACAAACTGCATATAATATTTCTGGAACGCCGGATTCTCGGTATTAACATCAGGGAGTCCACCTGAGGCCCAAAGAGTGCATTCCAGTCTGTCGTTATAATCGTTGATAGGTTGCAAGCCATTGGAATGATACAGCTTGTCGCGACCGCCCACTGCATTTACAAATTCATCAGTCACTTCATCGACATCAAAAGCCGTGTGGTTAGGCAAAACATCCACGATAACCCTTATATCATATTTATTGGCTGAGTCGAGCATTTGCTGCATCTGCTCCTTTGTGCCTAAGATATAATTACCCACCGACCATTCTATCGGTTGATAATAATAATACCAGTTACCCTCCTTTTCATCGAAAATTTTCTTTCCGGCACCTTCAGGCTGATAACTTTTCTGCACCGGTGACGTCTGGATCATCGTATAGCCCGCATCAGCTATCTGCTGCATATTCTCAGCGATGGTCGGGAAATTCCAGCTCCATACGTGAAGTATGGTCTCTTCGTTTGTTACTTTCGGGTTGTGCGTCAACCTGTCTTTGGCACACATGGAAGTGATCGCAATGGCTGTCATTGCAACTACAACTATTCTTTTCATGTGAAGTGAGTTTATGGTTGTTAATTTCATTTTAAAGCTTTTCTCGTTATTAATAACACGAAAAGTCTATAAATGGTTTATTGCTTTGCATGTTCTCCATTACCTTCCTGCTGATCCTGAAGAAAAAACAACAATGTCTGAAGATCTCCATCTTTCACCACAACCTTGTTCTCTCGGTCAACTACATAAAAAACGGGGAGGAAAGGAAGATAAAATCGCTCTTTATCTCTTTGGCTTTCGGTTATAAATCCATGCTTCCATATATCAGGCATAGCGGCAGATTTACTCCTCCATTCACCCTCATCGCCCGCTGCACACAAAGCCAACAGGACTATACTGCCATCATCGATCATTGTCTTAAGTCGGGCTTCTTCTTCCATCCGCTCTATGTAGGAGTCACATGAGGGGCAGTCGGGATCGTAAAAAAACAAAACAATAAATTCATTCCTTTGAGTCTTCCTCAAAGATTTAACACTACCATTTTTTTCTTTATATTCAAGTTCATTTGCTTCAGTATCTACCATATTCATTGCCGCAATTTTCATACTTAGCCTTATGTTTTCCACTTCAGACTTAGGTAGCGAAAGGGTTTTCAAAAGATTATCCCCGAAAAGCAGATATAGCTTATCATCTTTCAGAGGTGAGTCGGGATCATATAGATATCTTTGCGCCATTCCGCTTATCAGGAGTAATGACTTAGTATTTGATTTGGCCCGGTCAATAAAGTTTTCAATTCCTTTCTCCACTCCCATATCTGTGGCAGAGACCATTTGCAATATGAAATTTGAAAAACTCTGCGACATAAATGCCGAGTCATTTACCAAAGTATCGTCAGAAAAATCCATTCTTTCCCAAAAATGCAAAAGTAGAAAATCGGCCCTTTCTTCGGGGACGGTCAAGGAATCCGGAACCTCAGGTAACGTAAAGGCCTTTTCAGTCAAATCCGGTGACTCGGCGGTTACTTTTCGGTTTTTATCATTGACACAACAAATAAAAAAGGCTGTTAGCAAAAGTAATAACATATATCGGGAGCAACTTCCGATAGCTTTTGCATGGTCATTTTTATCTAAAAAGTTTAGGGATGGCTGATGTTTGCCATCCCCTTTACGAAAGTATGTATTCACAATTCTGTTTTCAAATGTTCTGAGCATTCCAGACTTTAGACCTGTTGCAGATAGCTCTCACCTTCTGACTTCCTAATATGAACTCAAATTCACCTTCTTCCAATCTCCATTTACCGTCGCGTCCTACAAAAGCAAGATCGCTTGCAGGAATTGTGAAACTTACCTGTGTTGACTCTCCCGGTTTCAGTGTTACCTTGTCAAAACCCCTCACTCGTTTACTATCAGGAGTGACTGAAGCCACAAGGTCGGAACTATAGAAGATAACGGTTTCCATCCCCTCTACATTGCCGGTGTTGGTCACTGTGACGCTCACTGTGATCTCATCTTCAGGAGAGAATTCATTCTTATCTACTGACATATCTGAATAATGGAAAGTGGTATAGCTCAACCCGAAACCGAAAGGCCACTGCACATCCACTTCCGATGAATAATTATAGGCCCCTTCCATGGTCTTGGTTTTCTCACTCGGTTTATAGTCGTAGGTAGTCATGGCATTAATCCATTTCGGATATGAATAAGGAAGCTTACCGCTGAAGTTTCTCTCACCGCTCATAAGTTTTGCAAGTGCATCGCCTCCATAGTTAGCCGGCAGAAGCACATCTATGACAGCCGATGCTAAAGGTTCGATTTCTCTGATGATTCTTGCACGTCCACCGTTCAAAACAAGTATAATCGGTTTGCCGGTTTTGGCAAGTTCTTTTACCAGATTACATTGGTTGGCCGAAAGATTGAAGTCGTTAATATTGCCGCGGGTCTCTGTATATGAGTTCTCACCCACACAAGCCACTACTACATCAGCAGCCCTTGCTGCTGCAACGGCCTTCTCGATTCTCAGATTGGTTTCCTTCTCCCAGTCTCCACCGGTCTCCTCATAATCCATTCCTTGTTCGAGAGTCACCTTTTCAGGGCCAAATTCATTTGCGAGAGCTTCATAAATGGTGTTATACCTCTCATGGAACATCGGATTATCCGAACCTTGCCAAGTGTATGACCATCCGCCGTTAAGACTCCTCATTGAATTGGCATTCGGACCCGTCACAAGAATTTTCTTACCTTTGGCAAGTGGAAGGATTTGGTTTTCGTTCTTTAGCAAGATCTCACTCTGCACAGCCATCTCAAAAGCGGCAGCCTCATGTTGCTCACTTGCAAAGAGAGGATAATCTTTATAATTGGTGTTAGGCATATCGAAAAGACCGAGACGTAGCTTTAACCGAATTATACGTGAGACAGCATCATCTATACGGCTCATCTTGACTTTTCCTTCCTCTACAAGTTCCTTAAGCAGGGTGCAGAATTTTACATCATAAGGAGTCATCGACATATCGATACCGGCATTGATAGCAATCATGATAGCCTCCTTATAATCATGAGCGACTTTATCGCGTTTCCAAAGGCTATGGATATCGGCCCAATCGGTCACAATCATACCATCCCAGTTTAATCCCTCCTTCAGCCATCCGGTGAGAAGTTCATAACTTGCATGCATCGGCACACCGTTGATCTGGGCGGAATTCACCATGACCGACAGTGCCCCGGCTCTGATCGCTTCCTTGTAGGGATGAAAAAATTTCTCTCGAAGTTCCAACGGGTTCACATTTGCAGGAGTCCGGTCTTTACCTGAAACCGGCACACCGTAGGCCATGTAATGTTTCAGACACGCCGCCACATTTTGCGGACCAACTTTGTTGGGATCCTCACCTTGATAACCTTTAACCATTTCCACTGCCATGGCTCCGTTGACATAAGGGTCTTCACCGAAACTTTCCCAAATCCTCGGCCACACAGGATTGCGCCCTATGTCCATTACTGGATTATAAACCCATGGTATATCACATGCGCGAGATTCGTAGGCTGTGATCCGGGCTCCCTCACGCACCAATTCACGGTTGAAAGATGCTGCCATATTGATCTCCTGTGGGAAAAGGGTGGCACCCTGGGTATAACTTGCCCCATGATTTTGATCCACTCCATAAATATCCGGGATACCTATAGACTCCATCGATGCCTCCTGGATACCTCCGATTATCCTGCACCAGGCTTCCGGTGTCTGGGCAAATCCCATCGGGACATTCAATACCGATCCAACATGATATTTATTGATAATCGAATCCACCTTGGCGGGATCAAGCTCTACCCGGCCATCTATAAGAGTATCGCATTGAACAAGATCTATTGCCACTTCACACATCTGGCCTACTTTATCATCAAGCGACATTTTCGCCACTATCTCCTTAACTCGAGCTTCCAATGCGGCATCCTTCGGAATTGCGGGGCTCTCTGAATTTCCGTTACCCGATCTTCCGCATCCTATGGCAATTATGGCCAAGGCTGCGTAACATAGTTTTTTCATAGTAAGTTGGTTAGTTAGATATTTTTATGATACCTTTCCCAAAATTAAACAATTTTTCCTTAACTTTATCACCTAATACTGAGCAAAAATATTTCGACCCCAATAATCAAAATAATTAATATGGAATCAGTAAAAAAAGCTCTGCTTGAACGCACAAGCATACGTCGTTACGAACGCGAAGCCATACCACAGGAAACTATGGATTTCATTTATGATGCTATCCGAAACACTCCTACGAGCTATAACGGTCAACAATTCAGTGTCATAGACATCGACGACCAGAATCTTAAAGAGCAACTTTATGAACTCACAGGCCAGAAACAGTTGAAAACCTGCAATCGACTGCTCATTTTCTGCTCCGACTATCATAAAATGGCCATGCTGGCTAAAGAGAAAGGCGTGGATATGCCACCCTTTACCGATACAATGGACGGTACGATCATCGGTATTATCGATGCCTCCCTTGCTATGATGAGTGCTGTAGTTGCCGCAGAAGCTGCAGGACTCGGCAGTAACTGTGTTGGCTATCTCCGCACTGTTGACCCTGCCAAAGTGGCGGAACTCCTCAAATTGCCTAAAGGTGTATTTGTGGTCTGTGGTCTTGCTCTCGGTATACCGCGCGAGCATCCCGATCTCAAACCTAAACAAGCCAAAGAAACTGTATTCTTCAAAAATGAGTATACTCAAGACGAAGACTGTCTAACCAAGGATCTGGTAGAATACGACAAAATCGTAAAACACTACAACGAGACTCGGTCAGGTGGAACCACGGACCATGACTGGTGCGCACACATCATCGACTATTATCGTCACGCCATGGATTATCATATCCTCGACTACCTGAGGGCCCAGGGATATGACATTAAAAAATAGTTAGAAGTCATCTGGAGCTGAAGCGAGTTGAAGGCTTGATCCTTAAGAAAGGATTTGGGACGTTAATTTATTCATCTTGAAAAAATATACGGAGGATTATAGGAGAGAAATTCTCTTCATCAATCCTCCGTATTAATATGTGTCTTTACTTTCATAACAAGGCCGGGGCAGTCACCGGATCAATTGGACCACGCAATTTTGGAGGTGGTATTTCACTCTTATGTTGTAGTATCTTCACATTCTTCACTTCAGCTCTTTGGGTATTTTGCGGTTAATCATAAAAATTTATTTGTGAAAAACGAATTATTATATTAATTTTGTTACGGCGGTAATAATTACGATGGTAACAAAATATGAAATTCTATAACAGAACCAAAGAAATTGAGGAGTTACGCAGAATTCAAAGACATGCCTTTGATTCATATTCTAAAATGACTGTAGTTACCGGTAGGCGTCGTATTGGAAAAACTAAATTAGCTTTACATGCAACGGAAGGGGAGCAACCTACTGTATATCTTTTTATAAGTCGAAAAAATGAAGCATCATTGTGCTCTGAATTTATTCCTCTTATTGCATCTACGTTGAAGATTTTTGTTCCTTCAGGTATAATGTCTTTTAGAGAACTTTTCATCTTACTGATGGAAACGGGGAAGAATATGAAATACAACCTGATTATAGATGAATTTCAGGAGTTTTTCCATATTAACCCATCGGTTTATAGTGATATGCAGAATCTGTGGGATACTTATAGACAAACCACGAATGTGAATTTATTGCTTATGGGATCTGTTTATTCCATGATGCATAAAATTTTTGAAAGTTACCATGAACCATTATTTGGGAGAGCCGATTCATTTATAAGACTTTCAGGATTTGGCACTGATACCATGAAAGAAATCATGCATGATTACCGTCCCGGATATACTAATGATGAATTATTGGCTTTCTATACTATCACCGGAGGAGTACCCAAATATATCGAAGTGTTGTGTGAGTCGACTGATTTGTCTATCGCTGGCATGATAGAATATGTAATCAGGGAAAATTCAATCTTTGTAAATGAAGGCAGAACTTTACTAATTGAGGAATTAGGAAAGGATTATGGTCTATATTTTTCGATATTGAGCTGTATTGCCTCCGGAATAAACACCCAAGGTGAGATTGAGAGTGCCTTGGGAGGGGCCACTGTTGCGGGTCAATTAAAACGATTGATAGAAGACTACTCCCTTATTAAAAGAGTTCGTCCTATAATGTCTAAACCCCGTTCCCAAAATGTACAATACGAAATTTCGGATAATTTCTTGAGATTTTGGTTTAATTATTTCGATCGACACCAAACTTTAGTTGAGTTAAATAATTTTGATAGATTACGTCAAATTGTTTCCGAAGATTACACCACATTCTCCGGGAAGACATTAGAAAAATGGTTTAAGCTGAAGCTGATAGAAAGT
>JAFLTR010000033.1 GCA_022509205.1 Muribaculaceae bacterium
TTATGGAGTTTGGAGATATGACCCGAATGAATTGGCTGACGAATTGGGAGTAGATGTTGAGGACATTGATATCTACGATATGATGTACGCATATGATAGCAATGAAAATTTCCCAAGTGGGAAAGACATTTATTTACCCCAATGGTTATATGAAATGTATATTTCACCAGATAGTAATTTACCAGAATTGTGCCCGTATGAAGATGCAGAACCTATTTGTGCTGCAATAAATTCTTGCCTGACAGATGAAAGTTCTGACTGGAAATTAGACTGCGAAATTCCATGTATTCTGATGAAAGACAACGGACAGATTGTCAAGACTTGGATTGCACAGAAAGGTTAAATCTCAATTTAAGGAAATTTTGATTTTTGTCAAAAAAAGAAATTTTATGCTTCAGTCAAAAAGAAGATTGGATGCAAAGCGACCGAGTATCTTGATTATCTAAAAGGAAATCAACTTATTTCATTGTGTTAGAAAATCAATTTAATCAACAATAAAAAAACAGTATTATGCCTACGTATAAAGTTACTGCGCGCCAGACATGTGCATCTGGAAAGATTTCAAAGGGAACAACCTTTCAAGTAGTATCAAGTGGGTGCTCCTTACACCCCGCTGAAATAAGTGCTGCCCTCAAACAGCAGTTTGGTATAGATTACTCACAACATAATTGCAATGCTGCCAATTTTGAATGGATAAAGATTTAAGTAAAGAATAAATGGCACGTATAGCAATTGTAGAAAACGGTAAGATTGTTATCCGAAACGAATTCGGGGGGTGGATTACTTCATTCACCCCCCAGGGTTCTAAAAAAGCAATCTTTGTGGATACGAATCCTTCAGATGGCAGAATGCTTGTAACGATGGACGACGGGTCTGTGTCGGTCTATAATCAGCATAACGGACTTTTGAATTCGATGAGTAATTGTAAAAATGTAGTTCTCGCTCGGTGGATGGGAAATGATGTGTTTGTGCAACATTCCGATGGCACAAAAGAACTGCGCAGACCGGATGGAGGCTGGATAAAATCAATGTAATTCTATGATTAAGAACAAAGGAAGCCTTACAGACCAACGATTTTTTATCTAGGGAATGATTCTGAAGAATCTAAATAAGATTATATGTCTTAAATCTGGAATTTAAGAATAGTAAAGAAATTTCAATATACGAAAGGTTGAATTAAAATGGAAGAAAACACTTTGGCGTTTGATAGAATTTTTGAAGATATAGAGCTCCCTGATTCAATTATAAAATTGATCCGGTTGTCTATTAAAGATGGTGATATCTCCCACAATGAGAGGTCGGTTATTATTAAAAAAGCCATCGAAGAAAAGGTAGATATAGATTTACTTAATTTTTATCTTGAGAAAATAGAAGAAGATCTTCTTTCAAAGGAAGATTCGTCATCTTTCTTAACTCCTTCAAAGGAAGAACTGATGGGACAATCAAGGTCTAAGGAACATCCCATCGAGACTGCTTATGAAGATGCAAGTCATAAAGAAGTAATTCAACCCCATCTTAAAGAATCAAATTCACCGCAGAAACCTGTAAATCCTAAAAAAAGAAAGAGTGAAAGTAGAAGTATGGAAGCAAACCGGGAGATTAAAGAAGATTTAGAAGATCTTGATTCTCCAGGGTTACAAAAAGTTGAAATTTCTTTACCTAATTTTAGGAGCCTTTACAGTGTATCAACCTTAAACTGGCTACCAAATTTTTTTAGTTCATTTAGTGGTATAACTCTTTGGTTAACTATAGCCTCTGTAGTTGCTTTCTTGATAGGTTGGTATTATTTAGGAGTATGGGGAGGTTTAGGAGTTGGATTGGGAGTATGGGTAGCAGCATATGTAGGTATCTTATTATTTACTACAGTTATAGGTTGGCTTATTTTAGGCAGTGCTGCAGTTTTTGGAATATCATATTATTTTTTAGGCTTTTGGTGGGCAACCGCAATAGTTGCCGGTGGATGGTTAATAGGTTTTTTGGTATCCATGCTGGCAGACTGGTTGAATGATGTATGGGAAAGTATTAAAGAATTTAGCTGGATAATAATTGGAATTATTGGATTAGTTTTGTTAGGAGTCGGAATTAATTATTTAGCCGGATTATCAATTTTAAGTTGGATTAAAAATTTATTCGAATAGATTGAAGATTGTTACATGGACTGTCAGGATAAACATTTAATTTAAAAATATAACGAAATGGCCAACTTTAAAATCACATCAGCAACCACTGTTTCGGAACTGAAGGACCAGTTCCTGAAAGAATTCGGTGGAGTTCTTCGTGTCTATGATGGACGCAGCGAGGCATCTGATTCTATCAAATTAGTATCAATCGGTGCTAAGGAAGGAGAATTTGAATGTAGAGCCAACAGAACCGTAGGCTCATTCGAAGAAGATTTCAAAAAAGAATTCAATCTAAAAGTAAAAGTTTATACCAAAGATAATTGGGTTGCTGTGTTGGATGGCATCACTTTGGCTTCTGTAAAGGATATTCCAAAGAATGCAACAAAAGCTTCTATGGAAGAATTTGTAGGTTATAAAAGAGCCGATAGTAGTAGAGAACAATCAGATAACAATAATACAGAAATGAAGAATGAACAGCAACCAAAGTTACCTAATCCCGATGCTATATATTTTGTTCTAAATTCTGAGCCAAGTAAAATAGAGGATGGTGATGAAGAATGTGGTGCAGAATGGTTTATGGGATTTAGGGTAATTAAAGACGACTCTTATATTTATGGAGTTTGGAGATATGACCCCAATGAATTGGCTGACGAATTGGGAGTAGATGTTGAGGACATTGATATCTACGGTATGTCCTATGATTATGATAGCAATGAAAATTTCCCAAGTGGGAAAGACATTTACATTCCCAAATGGTTATATGAATTGCAAATGTCTCTAGATAGTAATATAGCAGAATTGTGCCCGGATAGTGATTCAGAACCTATCAACGCAGCCATAAATGCATGTATGGAAGGAAATCTAGGAAACGATTGGGTTTTCGATAAAGCAGTTCCTTGTATTTTGATGGATAAAGATGGTGAAATACTAGCATCTTGGACTGCTGAAAAATAAAAAACTCTATTGTGATATGAATCAGAAAGTTTTTCTAACATTTGGAATTCCTATCATAATGTGTAAGCTCCTTTTATTTGAATTTTTTATCAAAATTATTCTTTGTTAATTGAATATAATTCTAATTTAATTTTCATTTTAATTCAAAAGGTCTTTATGCTACGGATCCTTTTGATTTTTATGTTAATTTTGTAAAAAATTTAACAATATGAGTCTTTTTAAATATCGAAGCCTCACAGACTTAAAAAGAGTTCTTGATATTATCATCAATAAAAGATTATATGGTGCCAAATATCTAACTCTCAATGATCCAATGGAAGGTCAATTTGATTTTGAACTTTCCGATGAGTTCCAACATGATGACCTTCAGAAATTGTTTGATGAAAGGGCAGAAACATTAATTTGCTCTTTATCTAAAACTTGCAATGAAAATAATATCCCCAATAATGGTATACTATGGTCGATGTATGCCGATGGACATAAAGGATGTTGCATAGAAGTTGAGAAAGATGATTCGGAATGGTTAGAAAAACAAGTATTTTATGCTGACCTTCCTGCCTTTGTAATAGAAAAAAACGTATCTATTATTGATATTCTTACTTTAAAAAACGGTTCCTGGAAATACGAAGATGAAGTGAGGTTTATCAATACAAATCCGAATTCTCCTTATGTCAAGGTAAAGATTAAAGCTCTATATTTAGGTGTGAAAGTTAGTAAAGAAGACGTTCGTTTTTATACTTCTTTAATTCATTCTATTGATAAAAATATAAAGGTTTATCAACTAAAACAAAAAGAGTTGAATTGGACTCGTTAGATAGTCATATTTCCGGCCTTACTCATTGGAATAAAGCGAAGTAATAATTGAAGCATATGCTTGAATTTATCGGGTTTGTAATTTACGGATTACAAACCCTATAATTTTTGCAGCATGACTTAAAGATATCAAGCGAGAGCAAAAGAGAACGGCAAGAGCATAAAAGACCTTCCTTGCCGGCAGAAGAATCTATATCAATATTTATTATTACATAAGAGTCATGGTTAGCAAACAAACGCTTCTTTGAAACTCTACATGAGAGATGCGCAAAGGCTAAAAACGTACTCTATCCAAATCTAAATAAATATGACCTTAACAGATAAATCAAATCTCACAGCATCTCAATGATTGCATATTTGAAACAAATCAGATAATTTTGTATTTTCAATCAGTGTGCAGTTGCACAGTAAATGAAAATAGAATTGATGGTTATTAAAAGAGATGCCTATCTTAACAAATTGATTAAAAGCCGTAACAACGGATTTATAAAAATAATTACCGGCATACGCAGATGTGGAAAATCCTACTTGCTTTCAGTCTTGTTTTCTTCTTGGTTAAAAGATAATGGAGTGAATGAAGCCCATATAATCAGTATAAATCTGGAAGACCGGAGAAATAAGAAACTGAGAGACCCGGATATCTTATTAGCCTATATAGACAGTAGGATTCTTGATGATGACAGGTATTATGTCATGATTGACGAAATCCAGCTTGTGCCGGAATTTGAAGATGTGCTCAATAGTTATCTTGGTATGCACAATGTGGATATCTATGTGACAGGGAGTAACGCAAAATTTCTTTCGAAAGACGTTATAACTACTTTTAGAGGGAGAGGTGAGGAAATCCGGGTGTATCCTTTTAGTTTTAAGGAATATCTTCAAACCACCGAGTTCTCGATGCCGTTGGCTTTAAACACCTATATGCTTTATGGTGGTATGCCCCAGGTAACCCTTGAAAATGATGAGAAAAGGAAAAGGGCCCTCTTGAAATCTTTGTTTACTAATACCTATATTAAAGATATAATAGAACGGTATAAAATACGCAATCCGGAGGCACTTGATGAAATCTTAAATATTCTCGCATCCGGGATTGGAGGATTGACTAATCCGGCGAAACTGACTAATACTATTGAGAGTGTGAAGCACGAAAAGATAAGTCGGCCCACCATGGTGGCTTATTTGGAGTATATCTGTGACTCGTTTATAACAGAAAGGGCTGAAAGATTTAATATTAAAGGCAAAAGATATATCGACAATTCATATAAATATTATTTCACCGACTGCGGACTACGTAACGCCCGCTTGAATTTCCGTCAAATAGAGTTTTCTCATTTAATGGAAAATGTAATACATAATGAGTTACTTGTAAGAGGCTTCAGTGTTGATATAGGAGTTGTGCCAATCCAACGTACCGATTCTGAAGGTCATCGGACGCGTTCTAATCTGGAAGTTGATTTTGTTTGTAATGAGGGTAGTCGGCGCTATTATATCCAATCGGCTTTTAGAATGCCTGATGAAAGTAAACTTCGTCAAGAAGAAGCCTCCTTGAGAAATATAGATGATTCTTTTAAGAAAATTATAATTTTGGGAGAAGAAACACCGGTGTTACACACGGAATCAGGGATTACTATTCTCAGTATATACGACTTTTTACTCAATGAAAATTCACTTGAATTATGAGAGTTAATCCAATTCTTTCCACCACCAAACTGTCTACTTATCTCGTTGCGATGGTGGGATATGGTACCAACCCCATGCCGGGGGAGATTTCCCTCGCCCATAACGGCGTGCTCTTCCTCGACGAGTTTCCGGAACTTCCGAGTAAGGGATTGGAGGTTTTAAGACACCTATAGCATTCAGTAAAGTAACCGGTACCCGCGCACAATACGGGGTTAACTTTTATTTAGTTGAATGCTGTCTGTAAGGATGTTGTATTTTTTGAGAAGAAGCGGTCTACCACTAAGGAAATTGCACCATCACCGGTGACATTGCATGCAGTGCCGAAGCTATCCATGGCTATGTAGAGAGCTATCATTAATGCACAGTCACCCTCGGTAAAGCCGAGAATTGAGGTTAGGAGACCTAAAGCTGCCATGATGGAGCCACCGGGTACACCGGGCGCAGCCACTAAAGCCACTCCCATCATTGCCACGAAGTAGGCAAACATTCCGAAGTCATAAGGCATCCCTTTCATTATCATAAGGGCTAACGCACAGGCCACTATTTTCAGGGCACTCCCGGAAAGGTTGATGGTGGCACACAATGGAATGGTGAAACCGGCGATATCTTCATCCACCCCCATTTTGATAGTCTGGCGCAATGTCACGGGAATGGTAGCCGCAGATGAAGAGGTGCCCAAAGCTGTGAAATAGGCAGGAAGCATGGTCCATAATAATTTCAATGGATTTTTCTCATTTCTTGAGAAGAAACTCCCAGCAAGATATAGAATAAAAAGCCATACAAGATGCAATACAAAAATTACGAAAATAACTTTTGAAAAATCTATCATAACAGAGTTTGCCTCTCCTGAATATGACATCTTGAGGAATATCCCGAATATATAAACAGGCAATAAAGGCACAATGATCTTACTTATTATCCAAGATACGATTTCACGAAATTCCATGAATCCTCGCTTTATCGTGTTTTCTTCCGACTTAATCTGATTCAGGCCTATACCTATAAGGAAAGATAAAAGCAGTGCTGACATGATATCGAGAAGTGGGGGCATCTCGATATTGAAATAAGGAGGCAACACCGGGGCTTCTTCTATTGCAGAATCTATGGCTTCCACTTCCAACATGGAAGGAAAGAAACTGTCGCTTACAAAATAACTCAGCAGCCCGGCTCCAATAGTCACTCCATAGGCCAACGCCACAGTGGTGATCAACATCTTTCCGGCTTTCAATCCTAAATCCGCAATAGCAGGAGTAACAAATCCTATAATTATTAATGGAATGCAAAAACCTAAAAAATTACTGAAGAGCGAATTGAAAGTTACGAAGATACGTGTCACGGTATCATTCACCCACCATCCACAAAGGATTCCCGCCACGATGGCAGATATAATCAAAATTAAAAGATTAGGTTTCTTTATTGCCGACATTTCTCCAATAATTTCACTTTTATTTTCTCCATGATAACGAAAAAATACATGCTTTTATTTGTCATTATGATTTTATAAAATCTATTGATTATCCGAAAAAATAACCAAATCTCATTTTTATATATGAACTTTTGTAAAAAATCCCGCCAGTTAGCAACAAGTCAGCAAATAACGGGAAGAACTTTTTCAAAGTTCACATACTAAGATAGAGTAAGGGATTTTGGGATAAATCCTGCCAGTTAGCAGCAAGTCAGCAAATAATGGGAGTGGGAAGTTGCACAGAAGATGAAAAATATAGATAAGGGAGTAATAAAAGATATCTTAACAAATTGATTAGAATTTAGAATTGCGGTGTTTTACCGCAATATTTAATTATATTTGCCCTAAGGAATTAGAATTTTACACATCGTTGCGACAGATAATAAAGAATACTTGTAGTAAATGATATTCCTATTTTTGCCGGTATGACCGTTGCAGCTAAACAGAAACTCAAAAAACGGATGTATTTCATATTCAGGAGTGTGCCGGTTTTGAAATTGAAGACTATACTTTTGAATAGGAGGAAAGAAAAACGGGAGTATCAATTGGCGGGTGCTTCCAATGGAGATGTTGTAAAAGATAATATTGAATATGCTATGGGCAAAGATATTCCTCTATGGGAGTTTGGTTTTCTTTATTAAAGAAGAACTTATAGATATGGAGAATAGTGGATATTATCACCGATCCCATTCTCAAGGAAGGGCTACACAGAATATTTTATTCTTTACATAAAATAATATATGGATATCCAGAGGTTGAGAAATGAGATAGAATTAAAATTTGGCCGTGAGATAACCTCTCCGTCGGATTTTGACGCCCTTTATCTTGCAATTAAAAAGGAAACCGGTAAAGAACTAAGTGTATCTACATTAAAAAGAATCTGGGAATATGTCAAGACAGATTCGTCCCCTCGTTTTGAAAGCCTTTCCATATTAGCTCGTTATCTGGGATTTATTGATTGGAAAGATTTTATTAATTCAGATAAAATAAGCGACTCGTCAGATTTTTTAGATTCTGATATAATAGAAAGCAAAAATTTGAAAGAGGGAGATATAGTCCGGTTGAATTGGGCACCAAATAGAGAATGTGATTTGAAATATCTCGGTAAAGACAGATATAAGGTTTTAAATGCCGTTAACTCCAAGCTCCAGAAAGACGATATCATAAATTGCAGTATATTCGCACAAGGAGAACCCCTCCTTTGCTATGAGATAGAAAGAGATGACAAAATAATTGCGGAAGGATATATAGCTGCAAGAAGAAGAGGCATTCAAACTATAAAGCTAATTACTCACAGTGACCGATGAAAATGAAATAGATTCAGGTTATTTCAGTAAATCTGATTTATACTTTTCAGAGGAGTTTTCTCATTTTGAAGTGATTTATTCAGGTGATAAAACTCCTACCATAATATATAGAGCCCTAAAAGGCTTCAAATGTTTCATTTTAAAAGGCCTTAAGAAAGAATACCGGAATGACCTTTTTTATATAAGCCAGCTTAGAAAGGAATTTGAAATCGGCTATCCGTTGGATTCTCCCTTCATAGCCAAATTCTATTCTTTCGAAGAAATAAAAGGGTATGGACCATGTATTGTGAGGGAATGGATAGATGGGAAAACATTAAGAGAATGTTTAACCAACGGATACTTAGATGAAAAAACGATAAACGGCATCATCATAGAAATTTGTGAATCACTGGAATACCTTCATCGTCATCAAATAGTTTATAGAGATCTGAAACCATCGAATATATTAGTGACAAATGAGGGAAATCATATTAAATTATTTGATTTTGGTTTTGCTGATACATCAGCTTACTTTTCATTAAAAATTAATGGTGGCACACCGGAATATGCATCTCCTGAACAAAAGAGCGAAATAAGTTTCCCGATCGGTATGCATTCCGATATTTATTCATTCGGGAAACTTCTGGAATCATTACCGATAAAATATAAAAAAGGAGTCAGGAAATTGATTTCAAGAATGGTGGCATCAAATCCGGCCAAGCGTCCTGAGATTGGGGAAATAAAAGATTTTTTTACAAAGAGGAGTAATAATAAAACACATTACATATTTTATATTCTTGAAATAAGCATCTTAATGATAGGTGCCATTATAATAGGCTTGTTTTATCCTAAAAATACCTCAAGAGAACAAAAAGAGAAAAGCAACCCTGAGATAACAACGCGTCTGGAGCAAGACCAAGAAGAGGATCAATCTCAAGAAAAAGATAGAAAAAATGATCCGGGGGCCACGGATAAGAAAACAGTGAAAGGGGAAAAGGAAGTGTCACCCACCCAGGAATCAGGGGCTTCACCCGAAACAATTATCGGGGAGGAAACAGTCATACCAGAGGAGCAGATAGATTTTAAGCCCATAAAAGAAGGAATGAGGAAAAATGTTCACCCTTTGGAATTGATATCTTATCAGAATGCAGTAGGATTAGGCAGGAAATACTATGAAGAATATTTAAATGACGGGGTTGACTGGAAACAAAAGACCCGGGATGAAATAAATAAATGGTTAAGGAATCAAATAGGTAGTGATGAAGAATTGGAAAATAAATGTAGCGAGGCAATAGAGTTTGGGTTAACACAAGTTGAAGAAGAAAAGATAAATGGTTCAAATTGATTCAAATTTTTAGATAAAGATTTCCAACAGATAAATTTGTAATGAAAAAACACCCCATGTTGAAAATTAGGGAATTTATTATTAAATTTGCCAGTGAATAAGGGAGCGGGAGCTATGAAGGCTCGCTCTTGACAGAGGTCGGGAGAGACAGCCCTTATTTCGCCAAAGGCATCTTGCCAGTAAGTTCTTGTTATCGAAATCGCCAAATTAAGAAACGGGAGAACAAGCTGTGAAGAAAGACCCTTTCAGATGTAATGATTAAGGTTTGGGATAAGAACCATATCATATTACACCGACGTGGGGTGGCTTTTTCTTCAAGTCTTTCCCGGAAGGTGTTTGGCGATACCTGATAACAAAGACGTGGAGCAAGAAAAGCCTCGCGTCTTTGGCGTTTATAGGCGCCTCTTGTTACTATAAAATGCATATATAGAGTCAAAATTAAATAAACTGAATAAACCAATAAAAAATAATAAGAAATGAAAAGTTTAATTAAATTCTTTACATTCATTGCATTCTGTTCTCTTGCAATGGTTTCATGTGGGGGAGCCGATATGAAAGCCATCAATGAGAAAATTGAAAAGGAGGGTGTTGAAGCAACTTTCAGTAATAAGGAATATGCAGCTATGGCTGACTACATTCTATCTCATTTCGATGACGTGGATCAAGATGAGAAAATATTTGATTACACAATGATTCTATTAGCTGCAGATGTAGAAGGGAAATTGGATAATTCTACGAAAGCAAAATGTGAAGAAATTCAAAAAAAGGCTCAACAAACAGTTAGGGATAATTTTAACTATTAAATTAAATCAAATGAAAAGTAAGACAACAAGTGGAGTCCTTGGGATACTTCTTGGGGGCTTTGGAGCTCATAAATTTTATCTTGGGAAGACCGGGAAGGGAGTTCTATACCTCCTCACTTCCTGGACCGGTGTGCCCGGCATTATAGGCCTTATTGAAGGTATTCAGTATCTTACAATGGACGAAGATAAATTCAACGAAAAATTCAATAATTAATATTTGTTTGCTAAAGAACCAGGAACTTCAGTTCATGGTTCTTGGCAAATCTTATTCTAACTTTATAATGGAACAATCAAACACAATAACTCAAGAAGGAACAAGTGTAAAATTTTCTTCTAAGATGTTGTCTATGCTTGTCTATGTTGGAGCCATAGGAGCAGTAGCAATGGTCATGCCGTTAGTTTTAAAGACAGACAGTAGTTTCCCTTCCGAAACTGTAACAAGCATTGGAAGCACAGTAGCGGATGTGGTGGAGATGATTTTCATGGGTCTTTTGGCTTATAAGATTAATAAGGAAGGCCTTAGCAAACCATCTCATATACTTTTAGCCACTTATGCAGTTTTGACGGCATTGGCCATAATTGTAGACTTTGGTTCAGAAGATATGGGCTTGATTTTAAGTATTGTAAATATAATTTTATCAGTGGTTGTCGGCTTCGTTTGCCTATCTGCTCCCCAGACAAAGAAAATTGGACTTTGGTTGCTCCTGTCGATGGTTGGGGTGATTCTTTTGATGGTTTTCGCAGATCCTGATAACACAAATAAAAATATGGCTAGATTATATGCCGCGTTGTATGTGATTCCATTTGCCTATTACCTGGAAAAATGTAAAACATTTCTTTCGGGAGACGAGGAGCAAAATACCGAGGAAAGCAGCGCTAATTGATAACTAAAGGGATATGCAAGAGGGAGCATCTTTATGTTTGGGAGGTTCCCTCTTTTTTTATTAAAAATTCGGAATTATGATATTTAAAAACTTGTTTAAACCTCTTTTTTTATTTCTTGTTTTGTTGCCTTTGTTCAGTTGCAACGAAAATGACAAGAAAATTATTGGCACGTGGCAGAAGACGGGAATTGAGGATGGATGCCAATATGTCGAAACATATACTTTTTATGGGGAGGATAACGATAACCGTTTCGAACACAGTTATGTGCCTCAAGACTACAGTCATATAGGATTTAAGGCATCCGGACGATGGAGCACAGATATAGTGGGTAATCTTGAATTATATTATGACACGAGGACTGTGAAACCGGTCTATAATTATTATGTAAATAATCAGTTGGAAGATTTTAATATCAATATGTATATCAATACCCTTAAAGCCAACCTGAACCAGCAAAATAAAGAGATGGAAGAAGCAAGCCTTGGGTTGGAATTTAAAGAGAATCAGATGATAATAGAGACACTCAGCGGGAAGGAATACTACCAAAAGGTTACGGGAACCGGACTTCAAACTTCTTCAGCGGAAAGAAAAAATAGCTATGCTCTTGATCAAGGAGATGATGCCAACACGCCGGAAGCAGAAATTTTGTATGCAGATGAAATAGGGGACACGGATTATGGCGATACTTTAGGAATTGATGGTTATGTTGATGTAGAAGAGTAAGGAAGTTTAGGTGAATTATGCAGAATTAAAAAATTTAGGTAAGAATATTGAACTTGACCCAATATATTTTTTTCTCGTCCGAATGAGGTAAAACATTCTTAATAGGTTTGTCTTTGGGTGAATATGTTTATATTTTCGACCTTCCGGGTCAATTACTCTATCATTGCTTAATTTTTTTTGAAATTTTTTTAAAGAAAATTTGGGAGAATAAAAAAATAGCTATAACTTTGCACTCGCAAACAGGGAAGAAACCAAGAATCCCTTGAGGAGGAAGGAGCCCTGAATGCAAAACTCTGGTGCGGTAGTTCAGATGGTTAGAATACCGGCCTGTCACGCCGGGGGTCGCGGGTTCAAGTCCCGTCCGCACCGCAGAGGAGAGAGGAAGAGCAGCAGTGTTAACTTCGGTTACCTGCTGCTCTTTACTTTTTACCTAATCTCATTAGCTCCCGCCATTATGGGGGCACCCTCCGGACTCAACCGGTATATATTTAAAATCTTGACTTTAATTTCTACCGAAAAGCTCACCACTCCGATTGGATCCCTCCTGCTTATCGTGGCACGGGGGATGTTGGTCTATTGTAACTGGGAGGAGGATGAATGTAGCCGAAAACTTTGCAGAATCCTTAAAAGACTTGAAAAAGAACGTTGGAGTAACTCTGATTCCATGATTGATGACTCAATGACTCTGGAAGAAACCGCAAGACAGTTGTCGGAATACTTCAGCGGGCAAAGACGGGAGTTTGAGCTTCCGATAAGACTGATCGGCAGCGAGTTTCAAAGAAAAGTATGGGAAACTCTGGGCTCCATCCCATACGGAGCCACAGCTACCTATGGGGAAATGGCTGCAGTATGTGGCTGCCCGCGAGGGTCAAGAGCGCTTGCCGCGGCATGCGGAGCCAATCCTCTCGCTGTGATACTGCCTTGCCACAGAGTGGTGGCTGCAAACAACCGTTTCGGTGGATACACGGGCGGTCTCGATAAAAAACTATTCCTACTCAGTATGGAAGATGGTTTTTTCGTCGGCCGGATTCAGACCATGAAAAGAGAGAAAGAAAAGGCCCAGAAATCTTGATTTATTGAATAATTTACGATATTTTTGCAATTAGGAACGATTGCTGTGCTCACCACCGGCAAAACACCTTTCATAGATGAGATTTCAAAAAAACAAAAAAAGCCGGGCTGCCCTGAGCTTGATTCTTGGGCTACTTTTCAATATTTTGCCTGCTTATTCTCAAACCCCTGATGACCTTGCTATTAATACCGGGCTACAGGCTAATGCGCGTGAAAAATCTCTAAAATCGGCAAAAACACCCTCCGACAGTATCAAGATTCTCCTTGACGTCTACAGTCTCAGCGATAAAATCAATCGAGATCGCGTCAGGGTGCAGATTATAAATCTGGCTCAAAGGAGCGACAACAATGAGGTGATAGAAAGCGTGTTGAAAGAGCTCTCCACCTCTACCGACGACACCAAAGACCTTGCACGGTTGATAGAAATATCAGAGTCCTTGCCGGAAGACAGCGCAAGAGACAACCTAAAGACCATCCTGACTATGGAACAGGCTCAGGTAGATGCGCCGACGGCCACCGACAGTATGATCGAGAAAGAAATGGCCGATTATTCCCGCTATGGAATGGGTATCGGTGGCGACCCCTACAAGGAGATCCAGAATATTTATAGGGCCATGACCTATCTTGGTGCCTCATCTCAAGGACCCTTATATTTCGAATATATCAAAAGGCTTGAAGACCTCGTCAATCAGTTGCCGGAAGAAGACCGTGCCATCAAGAACCTTTATTACACTACGGCTGCTCTTTTCTATACCAGAAAGCGCGACTATAAGAAAGCAATCGAATTCGACAGAAAGTTGATCGCACAGCTCGATGCGATGCAGCACCATTATGCCGATAAGGAAAAAGCCAAACAAGACCTTGATTATTTTTATTACATCAGCTATCGGAGAATGCTCCGTAATTTCAAGGGATTGACCCCTCAGCAAGTGGAGGAAGCTTATCAGGAATGTGTGAGACTGGCCGGTGAAAATGCCCAGGCTGCAGAGGAATTCGGCAACGGTGGTCTAACTAACTCTTATTACTATATGGCCACCGGCCAATATGCCAAGGCAATCCCGGAATTAAAGAAAGCCCTGAGCCATAAGGAGATCAGCGATTTCCGAAAAGCTGAATTGTTAGGACATCTGGGCTACGCACAAAGAATGACGGGAGACAGCAAAGGCGAACTGGAGACAATGCGCGAGTATGTGCCGATGCTTCTGAAAGACCGCAACGCCCGGAGAAACGACATGTATAAGGAGATTGAGCTGCGAAACTCGGTGAATAAACTTATAGCCGATGAGTATATGGCTCAGGAGAAACAGAGGCAGGGAAATGGGGTGATGCGTAAAACAGCCATCACTCTGGTATATGTGCTCGCCTTATTGCTAATATTCGTTGTGCAGGCTTATTTCAGACTTCGAAACAGAGTCAAGGAGCTCGAAATCCGCAACAAGAAACTCCATAGAGACTTTGAATATATGTTTGATGACGGTACTCCTAAAGGAGCCACTGACCTGCGTCATAAGAATCGATTGAAAGGATAATCCTAAGTTTCGTGGGAAAAAACAAATTAAAGAAATTTGCCGAGATAGAGAGGCTGGAATGTGTGCTCCAGTATCCCCGCGAGCGCCTTCTCAATGAGGGCTTCCCTCAAAAAGGGAACTGGAACGGCGCAGTTTTTTCGGCCGAAAGACCCATAGTGCTTGAACTCGGGTGCGGGAAAGGGGAATACACTGTCGGCCTGGCAAAAACTAATCCGGGAAAGAATTTTATAGGAATCGATATAAAAGGAGCTCGAATCTGGACCGGAGCAAAGCAAGTGGAGGAAGAGCAACTGGATAATGCCAGGTTCCTGCGCACTGAAATTGAAAACCTTTCTCATTTCTTCGACTCCGCAGAAATAGATGAAATCTGGATAACGTTCCCCGACCCTCAGATGCAAAAGCCCCGGAAACGGCTCACTTCCACAAGATTCCTGCAACAATATTCCAGTCTCCTGAAACCCGGCGGGATAGTGCATCTAAAAACTGACTCTCCATTTCTTTATGAATACACCCGCAGGCTTGTGAAACTCAATAACCTGGATATTCTTCAAGACACCGACGATCTTTATGGCAGCGGGCTTGCCGATCCCATAAGCTCCATCAAGACTTTCTATGAAAGCCAGTGGCTGTCAAGGGGGAAAAGCATCAAACTGCTTTCTTTCAGGCTCAGACCAGATTTAGAACTTCAGGAACCGGAGAGTGATGATATCCCGCGTGACGATTATCGAGCTTATCCTCGACACACAGTAGTATAAAACCCACAACACAATACCCCCCATGTCTTCTCAAGATATTTTAAACGTGCTTTCGGGAGTGAGATACCCCGGCAATGGCAAATCCTTAGTGGAAAACAATATGGTAGATGATATCAGAATCGATGGAGATAAGGTATCGTTTGTGCTGGAATTTGAAAAGCCTACCGACCCCTTTATCCGGAGTGTCGTGAGGATGGCCGAAACTGCAATCGAGCAGCAGTTGGGAGAGGATGTCAAGGTGAAAGGCAACATCCAACTCAGATATCGTCAGCAACCGGCCGAACCACAGGCTCCGAGACCTGTTCTGCCCGGGGTAAAGAATATTATTGGCATCTCGTCGGGCAAAGGAGGCGTTGGAAAATCCACAGTGTCTGCCAACATAGCCGTAGCCCTTGCCGCCAAGGGATATAAGGTGGGTCTTCTGGATGCCGATATTTTCGGTCCGTCCATGCCAAAAATGTTCGGAGTTGAGGATGAGCCTATCTATATGATCAATCGCGACGGGAAAGACTGGATAGAGCCGATAGAGAAATATGGGGTGAAAATGCTCAGTATCGGCTTTCTAGTCGACAAGGAGAATGCCGCGGTATGGCGCGGCACAATGGCGAGCAACGCTCTCCGGCAATTGATTACGGAAGCATGGTGGGGAGAACTGGATTATTTCCTGATCGATATGCCTCCCGGCACGAGTGACATCCATCTTACTTTGGTGCAGACTCTACCTATCACAGGAGTTGTGATCGTGACTACTCCACAGGAAGTGGCCCTCGCCGATGCGCGCAAGGGCATCGCAATGTTCCGGGATGAAAAGATCAACGTGCCCGTGCTGGGGATAGTGGAAAATATGGCTTGGTTCACACCCGAATCCCATCCGGAGGAGAAATATTATATCTTTGGGAAAGGCGGGGGCGTCGCTTTAGCCGAGAAACTGGGAGTAAAACTGCTTGTGCAGATCCCGCTTGTCGCCGGTATCTGTGAGGATGCCGATAACGGAAAGCCCAGTTCGCTCGATCTGTCCTCACGGCGATTGAAAGAAGACGGGGAAACTTGCGACATCGAGAAAGTAGCCTTTGATCTATTGGCCGACAGTATCGTAAAACAATGTGACGAACGCAACCGAAATCTCCCTCCCACCCTCAAAGTAGAGGTTTCAAAATAACTCAGAATCCAAACCTTAAACCCTCCGACCGCGTTTCCCCCTCCCTGCAAGGAGGGTCGGGGTGGAAACACTACCCTTTTGCCTAAAACTCCGAGAAAAATTTGGGTTTGAACACAAGGCCCACGCGCAACATTGATCGGAACTGGTTGTAGTGGAGAAGGTCTTCCCCATAGCCGTTGTAGTATTGCGCAAACAGATTCAGATTAGTCTTTTTGCTGACATTCCAGGAGGCCTCCAGTATAGTGTTGAAATTAAGATTAAACCCTGCACGTTTCACCCACGTCAGTCCAAAAGTCCATCGTCGGTTGGGGGTCATCATGACCACCCCGCTTTGATAGATTCCCGCGTATTTGGCGATATCTTTATTGTTGCCGCTGTCGATAATCGGCACCCATATTTTAGCGTGCACCATAAGCCATTCATCTATTAAGGCCATTCCGGAAAGCGAGACACGGTTCCAGCTGCGGGAGGTTTCACCATCGCGTCCGTTGCTTTCATGCTCCACAATCAACGACAGTTTCCCCACATATCTGTCCTGACTGAAAAAAGGCTTCGTTATGCCAAGGGCCGGGTTGAAATTGATATCGCCCATCGGAAGGGATTCCTGGAATACATTCCAGAAAGCTTTCTGTGTGTAAGCCAGGAATATGTAAGTGTCCCAGGGAAGCACATTCTTCGTCAGCCTGATGGCAAAAGAAATCTGAAACTTCACATCAGAATTATAAGCCGTAGGCTTGCCCGGGAATTTGGTGCCTACTATGAAATATGTGTCTTTATAAAGACCGAAGAAGGGTCCGTAGTCTATCTCTTTCTTTATGGAATCTGTGAATTCCTTTTGATTATGGACAGGCACAAGCTGAGCTTTTCCGGTCTGAAGGCCGGCCATCAGGATGATTACTAAAATCAAGAAATTTTTTATCACTTCTTTCACCATCTACCTATAAGAAACTCAGCGTATTATTTCTTGCGGAATTTATCCATCACGTCATATCTCATATCATTGAGCACAGCACGGATAGGAGATATGAAAGGCACAAAATCCGGTTGCCTTTCCGGGGCAAAGACCTTTAATGCCCCCTTCTGGCAAATGATGTTCAAATGTGTCCCCATCTGCATAGGCTCCCCGTCAAGATGCACCGGCCCCTCCTTAATCCTGACAATCGAAAGCGCCGGCACTTTGAAGGTTTCGATGCTCCGGTTTTTATCCAGCATTCCGGTGAGCATGTCGATGCTCATCATCAATGTGTTGAAAGGATTGTCGGCGTGCACCACAGTGATGTCAAGCAGTCCGTCGGTGAGCTTGGCTTTTGGACCTATATACGCATTGTTGCCATATTGAGGAGCATTGCAGACAGCTATCAGGAGTGCCTTTTCAGTGATGATCTGCCCGTCGATTACAATAGCATAAGCCTGACTCTGATAGTTGAAGAATTCCCGGAATGCACTTCTGATATAGGTGATTCCGCCTCTCCTTTTCATGGAGGCAAATTTTTCACTCACAGCGGCATCAAATCCAACTCCGAAAGTGCAATAGAAAGGTTTGCCGTTCACGAGGCCCCGGTCGCTCAGGATGATGTTGCCCGTCCCTATGAGCTTAAGGGCTCCGGATATATCCTGCGGCACACCCAGGGACCGGGCCAGACCGTTACCCGAGCCGAGGGGTATGATTCCAAGCGTCGTGTCGGAAAAGGCCAGGGCATTAGCCACTTCATTGACCGTGCCGTCGCCCCCCGCTGAAATCACAATATCAAACCCCTGCTCCACTGCTTCCCGGGCAAACTTATAGGCATCTCCTCCGGCAGCGGTAAGCCGAGAGTGAACATGGATACCATGCCGTTCCAGAGATTGCTTGACCAGGCTCGGGAGCCCACGCTTGGAACGGGTGCCGGAGATGGGATTAATAATAAGTAATGCTCGTTTATTTTCCATCGAGGGTTGAAGTTTTGCCGGATTTGGGCATGTAAAATTACTTAAAATTTATGAAAGAGGGCAAATGTTCTTTTTATCAGTCTTAAATTTTTAAGAATTAGCGACTTGATGAATGGCAAAAACTCTCAAACCCGCTTAAACACTACGTTTTGCGTCTTAAAAAATGTTAAAATATTTACGATTTTTTTGGATTTCGATACCCCTTGGCATTAATTTTGCACCCCGAATAAGCAACAATAAGGCAACAATAAGCTTGCAGCTAAAATCTGATAACAGCAAGCAGAATGAAACCAATAAGGTTGAAAAAGGAAAATAAACGAATTTATGAGAAGAATTTTAATGACAGTTTTACTCCTGCCATTCCTACTCTCGGGCTTAGCTCAGACTGACACAGTGGGAATTTCAGGAAGCAAGCATTTCCGGTTGCGGTATGTCATTAATATAGCTGAACTCGATTCTACTTTCGTAGACAATTCCGAAAGGATAAGTGATATCCGCGACTTCCTCACCGAAATAAAGAATGATTCTCTCACCAGTATCACCGGTGTGGACTTTCGAGGCACAGCTTCTCCCGACGGCACTTACGAGTTCAACGTGTGGCTTAGCGAAAACCGGTTGCGCACATTCAAAGAACTCGTCAATAGTTACGTCTCCATCCCCGACTCGCTCATTTTCGCTCAATCCAGTGATATCCCCTGGAACGAGTTCAGACAGAAAGTGGCTGAGAGCGACCTTGAACATAAGGAAGAGGTGCTCGTAATTATCGATGAGGGACCGAAACTGGTGCCTTTCTGGGGAAACAGAACCATCGACCATCGTCTGCTCAAACTTAAAAAGCTCAGGAACGGCAAGGTGTGGGATGAACTTAAGAAACCCATACTTTTCGATCTTCGATATGGCGATGCGACTTTCTACTACACAACCCTTTTGCCGGTGCCCTGTCTCAGGATTCCGATGGAAACTGCTCTTCCTTCACAGATCAACGAACTGGCAATCCTTCCCGTTAATCCTTCTTACGACACCTGGACTCCCAGATTCTATATAAAGTCGAATCTTATAGGTCTGGCAGCTCTGAGCGCCAACCTAGCATTCGAAATCGACCTCGCCCCACATTGGTCGTTCACTATCCCGGTTTATTATAATGCTCTCGACTATTTCAAGAGCACTATAAAATTCAGGAATTTCACAGTTCAGCCGGAATTCCGCTATTGGCCGCGAGTGATGAACAAGGGGGTTAACGACGGTTTCTTTATCGGAGCCCATTTCGGAATGATGTATTATAATTTCGCAATCGACGGCCCTTATAGATACCAAGACCGGAGGGGACGCACCCCGGCTCTCGGAGGAGGTCTCGCAATAGGATTCAGAAAACCGATCTCGAAAAACAAAAGATGGCATGTGGAATTCACAGCCGGGGCCGGAGTTTACCCCATCGATTACGATGTTTTCGAAAACACCCCTGACTATAAAGATGGGAAATGGGTCAGAAGAAACAAGAAGACATGGTGGGGCCTCGACCAGGCGGCAATCTCCATTTCATATAACTTCCCTCTGACACGTTATCAGCGGAAATACCTGAAAGGAGGTGGAATATGAATAGCCTGAAATTGATAAAGATGATGTTGACAGCCACTTTTTTCATGTTTATGACTGTGGCCTGCGATGTTCATCAGTTTCCCGAGCAGGTTGTCGATCCGGGGGAACCCGACACACCGGTTAATCCTCAACCCCCTGACGATCCCGACAAATATGTAGATCTCAACCTGAGTCTTGTATATGAAACCCCGCTTTATCTATGGGAACATTTTTATGACCCCAAGATAGGTGATGTGGTAGAAAGCCATCCAGATGCGAATGTGGATGGCAACCATCCCGGCACAACTCGGATTTTCCCCGGAAAACTAACAACCGGATTCCTGCACACCACACTTAGGATTGCCCCTGTAGGAAACTCCGGCAACCCCGGGACTGAAGAGAGATTATTGGTTCTCACGGAGTCAGACAGCTACGACCACTCCTACTCCACAAGGCTTATGCCGGGAGAATATGAGATAACAGCATGGTCAGACTTTAGGGAAAACGAGGAGAAGAAAAGATATTACGACGTCTCCGACTTCCGGAGCATAAAGATAGATTACGAGAACTATGAAGCCAACACCGATCATCGCGACACTTTCAGAGGGAGGATCGACAAGGCTGATGTGATGGAATATGGCGAAAATGTGTTTGTGGTGGAGATGCACCGTCCAATGGCAAAATATGAATTCGTCACCACCGACCTCTCCGAATTCCTTGATAAGGAAACCGAACGTCGCGGACTGTCGACCCGGGCCTCAATGGATGATTACGAAGTGAAAATCTATTATTCCACCTATCATCCCTCGGCATATAACGCTGTCGACGACTGGCTCGCCGATTCTTCCACCGGTGTCAGTTTCACGACCCGGACCACAGTCACCGGAGAATCGGAAGCATCCCTCGGGTTCGACTATGTGTTCATCAACGACACAAACGATGTCGGAGTGCAGGCCACCATTGTAGTGAATGATCTTGAGGGAAACCAAGTGGCTCAATCGAAACAGATCACTGTCCCGCTTCGACGCGACCACCATACCCTCCTGCGTGGAGCTTTCCTCACAATGAATGGTAGCGGAGGCGTAGGTATCGACCCGGGATATAATGGAGACCATAATATTATCCCTTAACTTGAGAATAAACCAACTTTCAGAAACAACAAAATTCAAAATATATGAACAACAAATTAATCCTTACATCACTATTTGCCGCAGGGCTTATGCTCACCACGGCATGTAGCAGTGAAAACGTATGGGACTACGATGGCAGCCAGACACATCCGGAATCGGACTATGTCGATGTGACTTTCTCAGTGGCTCCCGAATCTTCAACGCTGACGACCCGCGGACTCACAAGGGCCGACGGGGAGGCATCCGCTCCCGGGGGACCAGGGCAATGGCAAACCATCAGCCGCGGTTCCGAAATCGACATGCTGGTTTATGCCGTTTACGATGAAGACCTGACCCAGCTAACCCAGTATGGTGAAGGACTTCTGGCAGCCGAGGATCTTGAACCTTTCACGACTGACACACCGGCTCTTACAGGCACTCAGCATACCGGGCAGACTGTAGTAAACGTCGGCAAGATTTTAGCCGACGGGGATGCCTACAAAGTAACCCTTCGTCTTATGCGTAAGAAAACCTATACTGTGGCTTTCTGGGCTCAGAGCAGCAATACTACGGCTTACAACACTGAAAACCTTCGTCACGTGGAAGTGAATTATTCCAATGCTCTCAATAACGATGAGCTTCGTGACGCTTTCTGCAAAGCAGAGAAATTTACAGTGACCGACGGCGGTTTAACCCAGGATGTGGACCTGACTCGTCCGTTGGCTCAGATAAATGTAGGCACCACCGGTGCTGACTATAAGAATCTGGAGAAAGGGGCTCTCACGGGAAGCACTCACAAGAAGGTGACATATTCTAAGGTAGAGATCAAAAATGTGGCAAAATATCTCGATATAGTTGTCAACAAAGTGCTGACTGATGCGGATATTGAGGGCGCAACTTCAGAAAATTCCCCCTATTACGGCCTTGCCGGAAAGGCAACCCAGGACGTTACTTTCAATTGGAATAAGATTCCGGCTTACTATGCTATGGAGGTTCCGACCTCAGGCAACCTGTATGAAAAGGCTGACCAAGAGGAATTGCTGAAAATAGACCTTGACCACGACGGTGAGATTTTAGACTACAAGACCTCCTATCCCACTCTCGGCAGTAAGGGAAGCTACATGACAGAAGCTTTCAAATATCTCTCTATGAGTTATGTGCTCGTATCAGCACCGAAAGCTGCTTCTTCCGACCAAAATCTGGATGAATGGATCAACAATAGCAAGGTGATTGATTCTGTGACAGTCTATTTCGCCGACAACAATTCGGGCACCGACAGTTTCCAGGCCCTTAGCGTCAGCAATGTGCCGGCTCAGACCAACTGGCGTACCAATATTCTCGGCGGCCTCCAATGGATGAAAGACCCCACAGATCCAAATCCGGATCCCGAAAATCCTGATAATCCTTACAACGACCCGGATTATCCCGATAATCCGGACGACCCGAACAATCCTTATGATCCAGTGCCACCGGCCGGTCCTGACAAGTCTACATTATTCAACACACAATATCTTGAACCGATTATTGTAAACGACTTCTTCGACGACCATAGAACGGGTATCGTAAACGATAACAAAAACGCACAATAAGCGAAAGTAGGTTTAACAGTAAAAAGAAACAACTATGAAATATAAGAATCATATTTTCGGATGGCTTTCAGTACCTGCCTTTTTACTTACTGTGGCCTGCACCGATAATGCAGATCTCAATAATTCCGGCAATTCTCCGGAGAAAGGTAAAAACGTTGTGGCCCTGACAGTCTCAACAGAGGCGGCCACTGCTTTCTCACGAGCCGACAACGCTTTTGATTTCCCTCACATAAGTGACGGCACAAAAGCCGACCAATTGATATATGCAGTCTACAGAGAAGATGTCAATGGCAAACTCCAACTCGTCACAGACTATATTAACGAGTCTACCGGAGGAGTAAACGTTGTCAATAACGCGACCTTCCCGATGACCATCGAACTCGTGATGGATCCAAGCGATGAGTTTACAGTAGCTTTCTGGGCTCAGAGCAGCGAGTGTAAAGCCTACGATATCAGCGACCTCACAAAAGTTAAGGTAGACTACTCAAAGATTTCCAATAATTATGAACTTGGCGACGCATTCTGCAATATCGCTACCGTGAAAGGAAATGACACCGGGAAAAAGCAAGTGGAACTTCGTCGTCCATTCGCTCAGATTAATGTAGGAGATGCTGGCTGGGACTATGAAGCGGCCGCTATCCTGAACCCAAATCCACGCACTTATGCTAAATCCAGTATCACCCTCAAAGGACTCGCTCAATACTATAATGTGCTTGAAGGCAGAACCCTGACCGATAGTGATCTGGATGCTGCAAAGGGAGAGAAAGCAATCTATGATGGCGAGGTGAAATTCGATATGTCATATATGCCGGCTTTCATAAACCTCACAAGTTATGACGACTCTTTTGACTGGGACAAGCTCTCATATCTTCCCTACAGCGAGGAATTCGGACCAAAGGATGATGATGACGATCCTGTTTTCAACTCTGAAATAGAAGAATTCCTCAAACTCAACCTGAATGGTGACAGCAATGATTTCGCCAGTTATATCGGTTATGACACCGGGATGAATCTTAAAGAGAATTTCGATGCCCATAAACTCACTGACACCGAACATTTCAAATATCTGTCGATGTGCTATGTTTTGGTGCCGGTAGCTAAAGATGAAGATAATAAAGTTAAAGGTGCGGTGATCGACAAACTTACCTTTACTGTTTCCGATAATTCCGGGAAATCTTTGACCCTCTTCACGATCAACCAGGTGCCCGTGCAACAAAACTGGCGTACGAATATCATCTCCGACAAAATGTTTATGGCCGGTGAGAAATTCCGTCTCTATATCGTGCCTACTTATGCAGGCGATTTCAATAATGCCAGCGGCAACAATTCCGGAGATTCATGGAACCTTTGGGACAATGTGGAAATGAATCAAAAAGAGGACGCCGACGGAAATCTGATATGGTATGTAAAAGACACCGATAAACCTTACGGAAACCCCAACGATGATTTCCTGGGCACCGATGATAACGATGGCCAATACGATGACTGGGACGATATTCAGGATAATCCTGCTCAGTCTCAAGACCCAACACAAGGAAATGAATAATTTTAAAGAACGAATTTATGAAACGAAATATTAGAAATAACATACTGGGATTACTGACCGCAGCATTTATGCTTGGTGTCACCTCCTGTAAGGATGATACCTTTGCAAATTTTGCTGAACAGGCGGGAGATGAGGTGAAGGTTTCATTCTCTCTTTCTCCGGAAGGTGCCAACGCAAACACTCGTGCCACTTCCGGGACAAGAAAAATCAGCGACGGATCGAAAGCCGATATTCTGATCTACGCCGTTTATGACCAAGATGGCAATCTGCTTGACCAATATGGTCTGGGAAGTTTCGACGAGACAAAGTTCCCTTCAGGCACAGGCCAGACAATCCTTAAGCCGGAAAATGGCTTCCCGATGGATATCGACATAAACCTGAAACGCGGTGAAACTTATCAGATCGCTTTCTGGGCGATGAGCAGCAAGGCTAAAGACGCTTATAAAACTGCCAATCTCAAGAAAGTGGAGGTGAACTATAGTCAGGTCACAGATGACGCCTCAGCCGCATCGGCCGATGACTCGAGCAGCACACCTAACAACGACGAATTCCGCGATGCTTTCTGTCGCTCGATAACTCTTACAGCAGGCCAAAACGGTGCCGTGCAACAACACGTTCATCTTTTCCGGCCTTTAGCTCAGATAAATGTGGGCACTTCCGGGTTCGATTATGAAATCGCAACCCGCGAGACACAAACCAAATACACATTTTCCAAGATCAGAATCAACCGTGTGGCCCGCTATCTCGACGTTGTGGAAGACCGGACTTATACCTCCACCACAGAGGCCGGCACTGACAAACCGGAAGCTTTCGCGGTGGTTGACTTCGGTTGGGCTCCCCTCCCGGCATACGCCAATATGTACGACAACGATGATGATCCCTATAATGTAAATATTCCCGAGTATCCCTCTTATTCCAAATGGGACTGGATCTACAACCCTCAGTTCAAGTTGGAACGTGACGGTCAGACCATCGACAAGACAAAAGCGGTTGGCGAGGATGGCATGGGCGGAATCTATGGTAAGGAATATTTCCTGAATGTTCATAGAAATTTCGATGCCGATGCCACTGAAGTCATGCCTTCAGTAGATGATCAGGATAATGACGGTGACGGCTATCGCGACTACGCAAGTCTGACCGGCCATTACAATAAGGACTCCGAGACTTTCAAATATCTCTCGATGTGTTATGTATTGACTGCAAGCGATGAGAAAGATCCTTATGTGATCAACAATGTGAAAGTGTGGCTCGCCACTGATAAAAACGGTGCAAATGAATATGAACTCCTTAATATAAATCAAGTGCCCGTGCAGAAGAACTGGCGTACCAATATCATCGGCAACCTTATGACCGAGGAGAATAATTTCGAGGTAAAACTTGACACCGACTTTGCTGGCGAGTTCAGTGGCTGGGGACCCAACTGGCAATGGACCGGTCCGATTGCCCCGGGTGTATTCTACAACGGTGAAGAAGACGTGATCGAGATCTCAAGTAAAGAGGGTCTGGTTTGGCTCCAGAAAATGGTTAATGGTGATCTGGTTGTCAGAGAAGCTAAAAATAAAGCCGATATTGGCGGCAACTACTGGTATTACGACAGCAATAACAAGAGCACTGAATTCAAATATGGCAAACTTGCCAAACCTTCTGACTCTGAACTTGTGGAACGTATAATGGTTGCCACACATCAGAAATACAATGAGAATTCATCATGGCCTGCTGCCAACAACTTCCATTTCACAGGCAAAAAAGATGGCGTGGATTATCCGGCTACCGTCCGGCTAATGGCCGACATCGATCTCAACGGCGAGGAATGGATTCCTATAGGGTTTGAAGGCCGTATCGGCGAACAGCTTGGCTGGTCGGTGATACCTCATGACAAGGATTCTTATACAGCCACTGACGACAATGCCTCCAATCGTATTTTCTACGGTATCTTCGATGGTAACGGCCACACTATTTATAACCTTACCACAAAGCGTTTTAGCGCTAATGTTCATGAAAAGGCCCAACAGTCTAAAGGCTATAGAAATATTTACAATGGAACTGACTCACGTCATCCTTCCGACAACCCTCAATGGTTCGGCCGCGGTCTGTTCGGTCAGATCGGTGGTAACGCTAAAATCACCAATGTGCGTCTTAACAATGTAGATATCTACGGATGCAACGGTGTCGCAGGTGTGGTTGGTATTGCCTATGGTGATGCTATCGAAATCAGCAACTGTATTGTAGATGGAGGTTCAATTATCTCCACCCCGATGTATCGAGGCGACAGTTATAGGGATGCACGTACCTTTGCCCGTGGTGTCTATATGGGCGGTATCGTAGGGTATTTCAACACTAATGGAGGTAAGGTCGACAATAATATTGTGCGCAATGTATATATGCAGGCAGTTCGACGTGCAGGTGGCATCATAGGTTCGATCAACCAGAAATGGATGGATTCGCAGCAAACTGTTAAGGATGAAGGTCAGGGTCTTGTCGACGGCACATGGAAAAGCCAGCGTGAGTCGAAACCCGCTTCCATCTCCGGCAACCAGTTGAATAATGTTGTATTGGTTATCTCAAGCTTCACTTCATACGGTGAAAGAATGAACTTTAATAATAAGTATAATACCAACAACCAATCTGATTTGAACGACAATATTGCTCGTGCCGGATTCGGATATAATAACGGAAACCTCGAGATGTATTCCCAGAAATTTGTGGGTGGCTACGACCTTGATGCCGATCAGAGAGCAGATCTTAAGGATATTTTCAAAGGTAATACGGAAAACGGCGTGACATTTGCCCATCTCCCCATTATCTATCCTGACAAACAGACAAGAAAAGGTACTATTGAAGGGCTGCCGTTAGTCCACATGCCTATGCTCTCTTCATGGTATGCCGACTATATCGACCTGAAGGATAATTATTATGGCGAACCCTCTGCCCGCACTGACGTGCAGATCAATGACTTCCAGTTCTGGTCGCAAATGGCCAAAAAGTCAGGCTACACCAACGACCAGACGAATTTCAATAGTAGCGGAACTATTAAAAACGGTGGCACAAACTTTTATTTCCCCATGAATCTGCCTTTCGAAGTGGATATCGATTATATCGAAGACTCGCCTAAAGCAGGTGTATTCGTGGAATCTGTAACGCTTGACGGTAAGGGAGGTATCGGTGGTCGTAGTGTTATCACTCCGATAAAGGT
>JAFLTR010000034.1 GCA_022509205.1 Muribaculaceae bacterium
TAATCCATATCGGATGGCACTTTGTAATCACGAGGAATATAGTTGTAATTGCGGTCTTTTGAGGAAGCTACTACATCGACCTCGCCAAAGAGTTTTGCCTCTTTAATAGCCTTTGATGCCCAAACACCAGTGTCAAGATAAGCGGCTTTATGTACAAGCATATTCATTGGAACCATAGCAAACTGTAGACTTGCTCCTCCCCCCAGAAAAAGGACACTATAACCCTCCGGTATTTCAAGAAGCTCCTTGAAAAGCGCTACGGTTTCATCCATAACAGCCTGAAACTGTTTGCTTCTGTGGGAAATCTCAAGTATCGACAACCCCATATCTGCAAAATCCTTTACAGCCTTTGCAGTTTCATCTATTGTGAACTGGCTCAATATGCTTGGCCCTGCATAAAAATTATGTTTCTTCATATTTTTTTATTTTGTTATTTTTTCTTTTCGGCTTTCTTCTCCAAGGATTCCTCCTCATTTCTTTCCCCCTTTCTTTATATTCTCTTTGTCATTGGAAATCTCCTTTATGTTCTTCTTTGATGTTATCTTATGGGTCGAATCCAATTCATGGAAAGGGTCTGTAATATTCACCACTGCAGGAGTGATCGGATTGCTCACCGGAGTTTCTATCACCCGATTATACGACAATTGGAAAAATATCAAGACAGCGGCTCCTAAAAGCAGTTGACCTATTAAGCCCCATGAGAATTTGTATAAATGTTGACGAAACCCAAACCATAGCCTCACACACGAAATCGCTCCGATAAGAATAAACAGGAGCCATGCAATCCAGAGCGAAAAAAGGTGACAAGCCGTGCATATATCAATAAGCAAGGGGATGGTAAGAATTGCTGATGCCGCATACCATATTTTTGAATATTTAAATACCGGCTTATTCATTTTTTCTTAAGTGGCTCATTCAAAATTATTGCAAGAAGGACAAAAACCTGAAATAATATAAGTCACTTCCCTTACTGAATATCCTTCAGGGAGATTAACTTCAGGTATCTTTATAGAATTAAGACAAAATGTCTCCCCACATTTCCCGCATCTGAAATGCACATGTAAATCATCGTGATGAGGCAGATTATGGGAATGGCAAATCTCATACTTCACACATCCCGAACCATCGTTAAGACTATGGATTAAATGTTTATCGCGGAAAGTGGATAAAGTGCGAGATATTGTAGACTTATCCACAGACTCAAGTTCCCTCTCCATATCTCCTAAGGAAAGAGGAGCTATAGCCTGTTTCAGGCAATTATAAAGCAAAACTCTTACTGGAGTCGGTGTTATTCCGGCTTCCTTAAGAAATTTCTCTGCCTGTTTCATATTATGGGTATTAATTTTCAAACACGCTTTACACGAGCAAAAAGCAAAGCTTCTCCGGAAGATTCATCCGAGAGCTGGAAAGAAGAGAGAAGTGGGTCTTTCTCTGAATCCGATCTCATCAGCATAGTATTCATCCCATAAGAAGCCTCATGTAAAAATGAGAGTTCCATTCTTTTCACTCTTGTCTTGTCATGTTCCTCAAGTGTGAACTGATTGAGAAGCATGGTGACATATCTGACTGTGTTTACGTGGCGGTAAAAATCGAGATCGCAATATTTGAAAGTGTATCTGAATGGTTTATGAGTAGCCTTGATTGCTCTGCCTGAAGGCTGTTCATCAGGGCCAACAATTGGAAAATGTTTTTCTTGTACCGGAATCGGAGCTTTTTCTCCAAGTATCAAATCCTGTGGCATGTTTAAATGTGAAAGGCCAAGATTTTTATGAGTCACTGCATCTATAATAAGCCAAATCGTACGTCCATATCCGTAAACTTTCCCTTCCGGAGATTTGATACTGAAACAACGGGCAGAATAATGTCTGTTGAAATCCTCTATCCAGGTTCTCAAAACATAATGGCTGTTGACTTTGGGAACCTCTTCCATATCGATAGTGATACGGGAAAGAACCCAGCCAGCACGCATATCTGCCATTGAAGGATTTCCAATTCCAAGAGCATTTGCATGATCTGTGGCGATATCTATAATATTTGTAGTCAGAGATGTCAACGACAACTCCCCTTCTGCATTTGCGTCACTCGCGGAGAGAAAATAAGTTTTTTCTATAAAAGGCTCCATAAACCGATTGTTCTATCGCTGTAAAGTTACAGATTTTTTTATAAAACTTGTTTCAATAACTCATAAATTTCTTAAGAGACCGAATAAGAGAGCACCAAAGGATAGGATAATCACTTAAATAGTCTGTCAGTTAGCCTGCCTTAGTATTATGGGAAAAGATTATAATAATTTTTAGGGATATCAAAATGTGAATAAATATTAAATTTAATATATTCTAAAATAAATTTATCCTATGTAAGTAACTGAATAATATGATATTTATGCATGATTCACATTTTTTAACAAAAAGAAAATTCAAATTCTCGGAACAATTTTAAAACAGGCGTCGTTATATGAATAAAACAATTAAAAACACAAGACAATGAAAACTAACGAAACATTTAAAGAAAGAGTTTTAGGCCTCCAGTCAAATTTATTAAGTTTTGCTTACCAGTTAACAACAGACAAAGAGCAAGCCCGCGATTTACTACAGGACACAACTCTTAAAGCTTTAGACAATGAAGAAAAGTATGTAGACAACGTAAACTTTAAAGGCTGGATCTTCACGATAATGAGGAATATCTTTATTAACAATTATCGTCAGACAGTTAGAAAAGCAACCGTTATCGATCAGACTGAAGATCTATATCATTTAAATATATCACAGGATTCAGGATTGGAATCTCCGGAAGGTTCATACGCAGTTAAAGAGATAACCCATGCGCTTGAAGGTTTCACAGACGACTATCGTATCCCGTTCAATATGTATGTTGCAGGTTATAAATACAATGAGATAGCCGATAAGATGGGGCTTCCGTTAGGTACAGTTAAAAGTCGTATCTTCTTTGCACGCAAACGTCTTCGCGATCAACTCCAAGACTTTAGATAAAAATTAGAATTTATTAGAAATAATAAGAGTGTGGGCCAAATGCAATTGCATCTTGGCCCACACTCTTATCGATGGTATAAATACTACGTTTCGGATAATATTTCAGATAAATTTTTTACCTTTGCGTTATGGAATCGATTGAGGGATTAAAATCCACAGAAGCCCCTACAGATGGGAAAGTCCATATCCATTGCCATGGGTGTGAAGGGGAGCATAGCCATAGTCAATGGTGGCGACCCTATATCGGAGTCATATTGTCGCTGATGCTTCTGATTGCAGGTTTGATTCTTGATCATTTCCATGACTTTATGACGGAAACTTTATGGGCTAAGCCATTATGGTATTTCATAGCATTTATTCCCGTAGGTTATCCGGTAATCAAAGAAGCGATTGAGGGAATATCGCAGAAAGATTATTTCAACGAACTAACTTTGATGGCAATAGCTTGTATCGGCGCTTTCTGTATTGGAGAGTATGCGGAAGCTGTCGGAGTTATGCTGTTTTATTGTATAGGTGAAAAACTTGAAGACCGGGCTGTTGACAGAGCCACAAAAGACATTTCTAAACTCCTTGAAATTAAATCAGAGACAGCAAGGGTTATAAAAGACGGACATATAGTCACAATTAAACCCGATGAAGTTAAAATAGGTGATGTGGTAGAAGTGCATGCCGGTGAACGGGTTCCTTTGGATGGTATAATGCTTTCACAAGATGGCGGCATGTTTGACACTGCAGCGTTAACGGGAGAAAGCGTGCCCAGAGACATAGAAAAAGGTGCAGAAGTGCTTGCCGGAATGATATCTTCCGGTTCTACTGTAAGGATACAAGTTACCCGTCCGGCAAGTGAGAGTGCTCTGTCAAGAATCCTCAACCTGGTAAAGAATGCGCAAGCAAAGAAAGCAAAATCGGAAGTTTTTATAAGAAGATTTTCAAGGATCTATACTCCGGTGGTAACACTGTTGGCATTTATGGTGGTGGTATTTCCATACTTTATCTCCCTTCTGAATCCTGCTTTTCATTATATATTCAGTGAATGGCTGTATCGTGCGCTTGTATTTCTGGTTATATCATGTCCTTGTGCATTAGTGATCAGTGTCCCTCTCAGTTATTTTGCAGGAATCGGAGCTGCATCTCGCCAAGGAGTGCTCTTTAAAGGTGGTAATTATCTGGAAACAATAAAAAATGTAAATGTGGTGGCTTTCGACAAGACCGGAACCTTGACCACAGGCAAATTCTCTGTTGATAAAACCATACCTCAGACTAAAGATTTAAACGAAGATGAACTACTGCAGTTGTTGGCTGTGGCAGAATCTGAAAGCTCTCATCCTCTTGCAAAAGCTATTGTAAACTATGTAGAAAGCAGAGGAATCAACGTTCCTACCCCTTCATCCGTTAAAGAGATAACGGGGAAGGGAACTCAGGCAACTTTTGACGGGAAGACTTTACTTGCCGGCAATTTGAAATTAATGAGAGAACATGATATAGCTTATCCGGGAGAACTTAATAACAATCCTTCCACCATTGTGGCTTTGGCAATAAATGGTAAATTTGCCGGTTATGTTATCTTATCGGATGTGCTTAAGGAAGATTCCGAAGCTACGATTAAAGATTTGAAAAAATTGGGGGTGGAGAAAGTCGTGATGTTATCCGGCGACAGGAAAGAGATTGTGGCCAAATATGCAGACAGGTTAGGTATCAGACATGCCTACGGAGAATTACTGCCTCAAGACAAGGCCGAGTTTGTGGAGAACATATCCAAGACACCCGGAAAGAAAATAGCATTTGTAGGCGATGGAATGAACGATGCCCCTGTGCTTGCCATCAGCAACGTTGGAGTAGCGATGGGGGGATTAGGATCTGATGCTGCTATTGAAAGTGCTGACGTAGTTATACAGACCGATAAACCATCAAAAGTAGTGACTGCAATGAAGATAGGTCGTTTCACACATGTCATCGTGATGGAAAATATCATAGGTGCATTAGTGATAAAAGTGGCGATCCTTACTTTAGGTGTAATCGGTTTCGCATCTCTTTGGGCAGCTGTATTTGCCGATGTGGGTGTGACAATGCTTGCAGTTTTGAACTCCATGAGAGTGCTTTGGCATAAATATTAGAAACGGCATATAAATATCTCAAATAATCAGGTATTTGTATGCATGCTTCATTTACTTTATAAAAATTACCAGGGTCCTCATTTCCTTTGTAGGTATTGGCACAAAATTTGTCTTATCAATCCATAGAAAAGAAATATTATATGGCCAATCAGACACAAGCATCCCAGATATATTCTCAAATTAATCAGCTGATAAATTCATCCAGATTCGGCGAGGCATTCATTATGCTTAAAAACCGTATAAATAGGTTTCCGACATTAAATAAAGAACTTCAAAAACTTCAGGCTTCCGAATCGACTTATCGTTATCTTGTAGACTACATTATCTCAGGCTTCCATGACTCCGGAAGAGACGATATGATTGAACAGATCAGAGATACTCTTCTAAGAGCCAATGATCTTCTTCTGCGCGAAGAAAAACAGACCGACAGCAGCGATCTATATTACTCTACAAGAAGACTTGAAACAATGAGGCAGAACTCCTTCAAGTATCATCTTGACAACTTTTTACACGTTTTTGAAGAAGACAACCCGGAAAAAACGAGTCCGGAAAGTTTGAAGATATCACGATTACAGACCTCAAGAATAAATGACATTTTCGATTATGTCTGGACGATGTCTGGTGCTGACACTTCTGAATATGAAAATTTAGCTGATGCATTGAATGATCCGGTTTTGCCGGAATATCTGAAACTTTCTTTGATATCTGCCATCATTTTGGGATCGACAGAATTTTTCGATGCCTATTTTTTTGATATTCTTTTGACTCAGTATGAAAAGGCGGAATCCCTTAAAATAAAAGCTAAGGCAATAACAGGGGTTCTTCTTATTTCTTTATTATATCCAGGAAGATTGAAAGGGAATATTAATCTTCGTTCTAGATTGATGTTGACGGTGAATGATCCGGAGATTCAGAAGATAATCAGAGACGTATTGTTGAGTATTATTCGCACATACGACACTCAGCGCATCGACAACAAGATGAGAAATGAAGTTCTTCCCGGACTTATGAAGATTAGCCCTGACATAATCGACAAGATGAGAAATCTTGCCTCTGATTCAGAAAATTTCCTTTCTGATGCTAATCCTGATTGGGAAGAAATGTTGGAAGAATCCGGTGTAAAAGATCGGCTTCAGGAAATCAACGACTTGCAACTGGAGGGAGCTGATGTTATGGTGACGGCTTTTTCCCAACTAAAATCTTATCCCTTCTTTGATAAAGTATTTGCCTGGTTCTTCCCTTTTATGCCTGGAAATGAGGAATTTGCATCTCTATCATTAAAACAGGATAATGATTTCATAGACCATCTCACAACTATAATGTGTGATTCTGACTTGCATTCTTTCCTTCTTTCTATCAATGTTATGCCAAAGGAAAAGGCTTCCCAGATGATTAAGAATCTGGAATGGCAGATTACTCAGGCCAAAGAAGCTATGACAAATTCTATTGGAGAGACCGAGGCCGATCTTCTTTCAAAAAGAATTCGTCAATCCCTTCAGGATTTATACCGGTTCTTTAAGTTTTTCAAGAAGAAAGGAGAATTCAAGGATCCTTTTGCAGAACCATTCACTTCCATTCATCTTAAACCATTAATCTCAACTTTAGGTATCACTCCGGAAGATCTCAGACTTGTAGGAGAGTTTTATTTCAAGAAAAATTATTTTGAGGAAGCTGCCGGAGTATTCAAACTTTATGATTCCTTGCAACCTGACGATTTAAGCGTTTGGCAAAAGATTGGATATAGTTTTGATAGAATACGGAACTTTCCGGAGGCTGTAGAATGGTATAAAAAAGCGGAACTGATAGACCCGGAAAACGATTGGCTAACCAAGAAACTGGCTGTGGCCCTTAAGAATTCCGGAAATTCCGGGGATGCACTGGAATATTATTCAAAAGCCTTGGAAAACGAGCCTGAAAATTATCATCTTCTGATAAGTGCAGCGCAGTGTTACCTTGATCTTAATCAACCAGATAAGGCGTTGCAATATTTTTATCATGCACATTACCTTAAGCCCGAGAAACTTTCTCCTCTACGAGGTATTGCCTGGGCTGAACTCTTATCAGGAAATTTCGACAAAGCTGATTCCATATATGAAAAGCTAACTATATCGGAAAAATCAGACAAAAATGATTTTTTGAATGCTGGCCACTGCTCTCTGGCCAGAGGTGATTTTAAAAAAGCTGTGGATTATTATAAAAGTTTTATTGAAATCTCCGAGTCTCCGGAGATCAAATCTCTTGTGCTAGCCTTTCGGGATGACAACGAAGCAATGAAAAAATTGCATATCAAGACTGAAGATATGCGATTGATAATAGACAAAATTCGTTACGATTCCCTAAGCTAAATTCTTCAAAAATAGCGTTTGCTTAATAAGGAGGAACATTCTATTATGGCTAATAGATCCTGAAACTCTAATAAGGGATTTTATGACTTTAATTCAGCTTCTATGGCTGCCACAGCATCTGATAGATCTTTTGTGAAATTTACTCTATCTTCCACTTGCTGTATCCCATGTAGCACTGTAGTGTGAGAGCGGTTGAGTTTTTGTCCGATAGCTGTTGAGGATAGTGATGTCAGTTTCTGGCTCAGGTACATTATTATCTGTCGAGCATCCGCCACATCACGCAATCTGCTTTTAGAAAATATGGCATCGGGATTTATATTGAAGAAATCTGCGGTGGTCTCGACGATCATATCAAAATTAATAGCCCTTTGAGCTTTAGGACGAACCGTGTGTTTCATCACATCTTTAGCGAGTTGTGGGGTTATAGGACAATTCATTGTTATAGAACGAGTAAGAATACCCATAACGATACCTTCCAACTCTCTGACAGAGCCGATGGAATATTCCGCTATAAGATTTATCACTTCCTTAGAAAGCCCGAGACCATTTTTATAGGCCTTAAATTCTAAAATCTTTTTCTTTAATTCCAGGTCCGGCTTCTGTAGCTCTTCGGTGACACCCCATTTGAAACGATCTATCAACCTATCAGCGATGCCGTCGAGATCCATAGGGCGTCGGTCGCACGTAAAAATAATGGCCTTACCGTTTTGATGCAAATGATTGAAAATAGCAAAGAGTGCATCTGTGGTCCCTGATTTATGACTTAATTCCTGCAGGTCGTCTATCAGCAAGACATCCATCTGTTGGAACCACTGGATAAAATAGGGGATTTCCTTCTTTATATACGCATTCTGATATAGCTGCTGGAATTGACGGAGAGTCACAAAGCTTACCTTTGCATTTGGACGTGTTTCCTTCACACGAATTCCTATGGCTTGAATCAGATGTGTTTTTCCTACTCCTACATCACCATAAAGAAAAAACGGATTGAAATCGTTTTTATCCGGATTGTTGGCTATATATTCGGCTATGGTAAAAGGGAGCTTATTGCTTTTTCCTACACAATAATTTTCAAAAGTAAGAGCTTCATTTAGTTGAGGGTCAAAAGCCGGCTTTGGATCATCAGATTCCAGGATTGGAGATGACGATTGCATCGACTGCACATATTTGCTCTTTATGGCAGTGCTCTGTTTTGTGCCGGCAATTGTAATCTTAGAGGCTTTGTCGTTGTTGACAATCTCTATTTCATAGATTAATTTTACATCCTTACCAAATACCTTGATAATGGAAGATGTCAGGATATTATAAAAATCCTCCTCATATTTCTCCACAAAGAATTTCGACGGTAGCTGTAGAGTGAGCTTATTATTGACAAAAGAGATTGGCACAGCCACACCGAACCAGGTTTTAGCTTTCACCTCGCCGATATTATCTGTGATGATTTCCACCACCTTACGCCATTTGTCGAATATTTCTTTTTTCATGGGGTTTGTCGAAACGGATTACAAAGTAACGACAAAAAAAGTTTAAAAAAAAGTGGATTTGCTATTGCAAAATTCAATTTTTTTTTATGATTATGTATTTCAGAGATTTAAAAATTTGGTTAAAATTCTTAAAATTTTTCACCCTCCCAATCTATTGGATTACAAGGGGGAAATGTTAAAATGAAGGTGTGTAAAATTTTTATCTTCAATTTTTTACACACCACCCAAAAGGATTTCCCTTTAATTTTTTCTTAGACCTATTCCTATATAATTCTTTTAAAATGCCAAAACTATATGGGAAAAGCTTTATTTAAAATCTTTTCAATTTTACAGTAGCTTTATGCTGATATATCTTTTTGGATTCTTCTTGATATCCAGTATTAGGGAATCTATGTCTGCAGTCAGACGGTTGATTCTATCATATAGTTCAGAATCCTGAGTTAATTCTCCAAGAGTGGAATGAGGATTGTTAAGATTGGATGAGAATTTTTCAAGATTGGCTGTCATTCCATTGACATTTTCCATGGTCTGCTGCAAAGGCAATTTACCCAATTCCTCCACCAAAAGATTAAGATTAGCCGTAATAGTGTCAATATTGGCAACGGCTGATTGAGCACCGTTTAAAAGACCCGGAACCTGTCGCTGCATAATCAGATCTAAGTTTCTGCTTGCCGAAGATACATTCCGGGTGACAGTCTCCAAATTCTTTATTGAAGCAACCAAAGCAGGATCGGAAGCCAGGCGATTGACAGTCAAGAGCAGACTATCTATTTTCGGCATAATGGAACCAACAGAGGGTAGGATTTCATCGCTGAGGCTTGCCATCAGATCTGGAGTTGAACCTGACTCAACCACACCACCTACCGGCAACATCTCCTGACTCTGCCCCAATTTAATCTCTATGTAACTTCCGCTAAGAAGAGTACTTCCGATCATAGCTTTTGAATCAGTAGGGAGATGAAGGCTTTTGTTCAATGCCATCAAAACATCAATCTTGCCCGGATTGTCATAGTTGAAATTAATTTCCCTGACCTGGCCTACCTTGAACCCGTCAACAAGCACCGGGGCTGCAACTTCGAGTCCTGAAACATTCTCATATTGGGCAACATAGAAATTTGCCGGTCGAAACAGGTTGATACCCTTCAGGAATTCAATTCCAAAACATAAGATCAAAATGGCTACGGCCACACATAATCCTATAATCACCTCTTTGGTAAAAATCTTTTTCATATCCAGGTCTTTATATTTTCTTTTTTTATTATTTCATTGCCGACAATGTATATTTTGACAATATTTTCAATGCGAACTTGAGAAAACAGACTTATTACTTCTAATCTTTGATCATTGTTTTTTTGCTTTCAACAATAAATGCATCCGGGATTTTTTTACGCACATCTGCAAGCACTGCTTCCAGTTCCTCCTTATTTGTGCTCTCCCCATAATAATATTTATAGAGATTATTCTCTTTGAAAGTAGTGATGGGGGTCAGGCCACAAAACCTCGAACTATTCTGATTCAGAAGGTCGCTTGAAGCCAGGATCTGAATCTTATAGACGGTCACAAGCTTATTCAATTTAGCATTATGCGCATCTTCCCTTCTTTTTTTCTTTTTTTCCTGTGCTAATATTTTTTCCCTTTCCTTCTCTCTCTTTTTAGCCTCCTTTTCCTCTTTCTCCCGTCGCTTCTTTTCAGCTTTTAATTGATTCTTTGAGGTTTTTGAAGTCACTGTCCGGGAATCATTCACCTGGACAAGATCTTCTGTCATATCCACAGAAGCAGTGGCGTAACTCTTAGCCTCCGGGAAGTATAAGCATTCAAACTCATAGGAATTAGCAAGTGATAATTCCTTTGAACGGTTTGATCTTCTACGTCTTTCTACGGAAGAATTTATTTTCTGACTATTGCTTTGTGCCGGTTGAGACACTCGGGTTCGTTTCTTTGCAGTTGCAACCGTTTGCTCCGTTACGGTATATGTTTCTTCCAATTCTGTTGGAGAACCGAGGATATAAGTCTGACTACTCGGGTTTTTAAAGTTCTTATTCCAGGATTCCTCATATTTTTGCAAAGCCTTGAAGATAGCCTCAGCCAATTCTTTGGCACCTTTGTCAGAGGAAATATATTTTGCAGACTGAGGATTACAAATGAAATCAAGTTCTACAAGCACTGAAGGCATTGAAGTGGCCCATAATACCCAAAATCCGGCCTGATGTACTCCCCTATCTTTCCTCCCGGCTTTCACCAGCTCTTTTTCTATATTCTCTGCGAGCATTATGCTTTGGCTCAGATTCTTCTTTTGAGCCATTTCAAAAATAATATAGCTCTCATCGCGCTGGGGATCAAAACCGCTATATTTCTGTTCATAATCTTTTTCTAATTCTATAACTGAATTTTCTCTCATGGCCACTTCAAGATTATTTTCATCTTTATGCAAACCAAGAGTGTAGACCGAACTTCCCTCTATAGATTTTCGATTACGGTTTTTCTTATCGACAGAATTTGTGTGTATGGAAATAAATATATCTCCCTGTGCTTTGTTGGCTTTATCCGCGCGTTGCTGAAGAGTAAGATATGTGTCGCCTTCGCGCGTCATGACAACATCAGCATTTTTCATCTTTTTCTTTATCAAAGCTTCAAGTTGTTTGGCGACTTTAAGATTGATATTTTTTTCCATTACACCATTATCAGTGGCTCCGAAATCTTTACCTCCGTGCCCGGCATCGATAACCACCGTAAATTTCTTATCCCCATCTGTCTTTGCTGCATATATTTCAGAAACAAATAAGGATATGAAAAAAATCAAAAAGAGCGTATATATCTTTAAATCTCTCATTCAATCTAGAATTTAATTCCAAAATTACATAAAATTTCCCGTTCCTTTGTAATTTTGCCTATATGTATTTAACATCTCCTGATTTCTATAAATTCCTTGAAGAAAACAAGGATAGCGATCCCCTAAGGCTAAGGTTATCAAAAGTTTCAGATAGCTTTGATAAGAATTTTGCAATCACCCAAATTGAATGTAGAATAAAATGCCGGCAAAAATTGCCATTTTTTATTTCTAATAAATTTTTTCTTTTCCCTGATCCTACAGCTGCCCAACAAGCATCTCATCAGGCAATAGCTCGTTATCATGACCATTTGGCGGGAGCAGACTCCAAAATCCTTGACATGACTGCCGGTTTGGGCATAGATGCCATGACTTTATCATTTAATCAAAACAGAACTATCACTGCAATTGAATTAGATGAAAAAAAATCGGATATTTTAATGCACAACACGGAAATTTTTCAATTGAGCAATTTAACCGTTATAAACAATGATTCTATCACTTTTCTGAATAACAGTGCGGATTTTTTTGATTTGATTTTCATCGACCCTTCAAGGCGTGACACTAAAAATAACCGTGTATTCCGGTTTCAAGACTGCAGTCCCGATGTAGTGGCATATCAGGAACTTTTGACGGCACATGCCAGAAGAGTTATAATCAAAGCCTCTCCTTTGCTTGATATATCTAAAACATTACGGGACTTTAGAAACCTTAGATCCATAAGAGCCATAGGGGTAAAAGGGGAATGTAAAGAAATACTAATTGAACTTGTCTCCAACTCTTATGATGTCCGTAAAAGCCAACTAATTAATTTCGGATATGGAGAAGAAGCTACTCCTATTATCCTCGAGGCAGTTAATCTCGATTCAAAAGGAAATGTCATTTCGAGTTTCAAGATTACGAAGGATGAAGATATTTCTTCCATTTTATATGCCGTTCCTCAGGACCTTAAACCCGATGTTTATGTGCTGGAACCATCGCCAATGATGATGAAAATCTCGCCATGGAGTAAGATTTGTAAAGAATTTGAGGCCAAAAAATTTGCTCCGTCATCCCATCTTTTTATTTCGGAGAAATATCCCGATAAATTCCCGGGTAGAGTCTGTAGGTTTAAGCATTTCATAACAAAAAAAGACCGGAAATCTCTTTCAGGATTCCCGGCCTCTGTAGTGAGTCGCAATCATCCTCTTTCTTCGGATGAAATTCGCAAGGTTTATAATTTAAAAGAAGGCGATTCTCATTTTATCTATGCAACAAGGATAGGGCAAAAACCGGTCACTTTCCTGTCAGAATCTATAACCCATTGACAATACAATTTGATTGTTAGACAATGAAACCTTAGATTGAGGGGAAGGTTGAGACAAATCAGCAGGATCGGGAGTATAAGCATGGTATGTAGATCCCAAATGTTTGTAGACATAAGCAAGATCCACATAAATATGGCTGTATCGATATCCTAATCCGCAAGTCACATAATTAGTGGAATTGTCAAATCTGTAACTCGGTGTTAGCCCGGAAGTATAGATGATTTCCTGATTATCCTTTACTGCCTGCTTCACCGGAGATGATACATAGCTGTAGCCGGCACGGATACTAAGATTGGATATCGGCTTGAATTCAGCACCCACCCTGAAGGTATTCGTGGATTTGTAGTAAGTGGCTATGTCCAAATTTTCATATCCGTAGGGATCATCCATGGTAATGTAATCCAAATAAGAATTTGAACTCCATGGGCTCCATGGATCATACCCCCAGTCGTAGCCGTCATAATAATAGGGTTCGGAAAATTTCATTTTTCCATAGTTGGCCCATTCATAATCGAATGAGATAATGAAATTACTTCCCAACACTCCTGCTGCACTGGCAATGATTTTCCATGGGGTGCGGAAATTATAACTGGTGTATCCGGGGATTCCATCGTTGGCTGAAACACTTCCGGATTCTATACCCCCATAATTATAATTCACGAAACCACCGAACTGTTCATTGAGATTATACCATGTGGGAGTATGGAATGCAAAACCGAGACGGAATGCCTGTACTGGTTTAAAGATAAAACCGAGCTGATAGTTAAAACCCGTTCCGTTGATGCTATAGACACTGTTAAGATTCCAGTCAGCACTGGTTCTCACAAAAGAATTTCCGGAAGCGGGCACCAGGGCATTGTTTAACGATTCTCCCCATACGCTCGAAAGGGTGTAATTCAGATTGATAATATCGAAATTCATTCCCCAATAAAGCACATTTGCTATATTTCCGCCGAATGCAATGTTAAATTCATTCACGGCACCTTTCTCACGCATCATATAGGAAGCTGATCCGGAGGTGTTGTTTCCGGTCATAGAATCATTATCCCAGAGTCCATACCAGTTTGTGACTCCGCTGTTGGGATCTTGCTCTGGGGTGATCAAATAGGAATCATAACCTAAGATTGTGATCCAAGGGGCCGCGTAATATCCTGCTCCGGGATTATATGGGTCGATACCTTCCGACCAACTTACATCACCTTCCGTCACTTCATTGCTGTTGGCTACTCCCGCAATGTAATTGCTCATAGAGTTGCGTAAAGTATTGATATTACCGCCAAAGACTCTATTGAACGAAGCCCCTTTATTATAGGTGAATCCAAAATTAAGATTCGGCACACTCTTGCTGGGTAAGCGCAGGGTCAATACGGCTCCGATGTTATTGAGATAAAACTTGGTCTGATCCATCCCAAATTTCATTCCTTCATTGAGAGTATTTGAATTTTGCACATCAAGATCAAGAGTGAAACCAATGTCGCCGCTTCGATAAACACCGATGCCGGCGGGGTTTTGTGAAATTGAAGAAAGGTCACCTCCCAAGGCTCCAAACGCACCGGCCATGCCCATAAATCTGGCAGTGCCCTTCAAATCAGGCTGGGAGATGCCATAGGCTCCTATTGCGCTCTGTGCATTGCCAAGACAATATCCTAAAGCCAAAAATGAAATTATAATTATACCTTTTTTCATCTTCTAATAATTAAATTACAATTTGCCATTATCAGGTGACCGCTTCTTATCTGTGGCGGCCACCCCCTCCACCACCGCTACGGCTTCCACCGCCGGTAGAACGACTGACTCCTGTCGACCTGCTACTTGCGTTCCCTACAGTACGGTTTGGTGTACGGTTTGAATTGATAGTAGTGCGATTGTTGTTGGAGGTTCCCGTAGTACGGTGACCATTGGTGGTAATAGTAGTTTTGTTGTTGGAAACAGTACCGGTCCTGTTAGAATTAACAGTGGAATTGTTTTTTCCTGGTAAAACACCTGTGCCGGCCTCTCTATGACCCGTGATGTTAGTGGTATTATACTGCCATCTTCCATTATTGTTAACGACATCGGCTGATGGAGTACCATAATTTCCACCTCTATATCCACCGGGCTGACTGCCATGGTTTCCACCGATATTACCTCCTCCGGGTCTGCCGGGTGCAACACCGGGCTGAGCGGCGATATTTCCACCACGATGCTGGGTGGCACTGCTCCATCCTGGACGAGGACCTACGGGACGATTGCCTGCAGGGCTCCAAGAAGCCATCGGACCGGGATGCGGTCTCCAACCTGGTCCCCAGCCCGGACCTGGACCGGGTCCCCAGCCTGGTCCCCAACCTGGGCCGGGATTCCACCAACCCGGACCCCATCCCCAGTTCCATGAGTACCAGGGATCATACCAACCTACACTCCACCCCCATGGGCCAATGTTGAAGCCCCAGCTCCATGGTGACCATACAGTCGAATAGTATGGCCAGTTCCATCCATAATAGCCATAATATGGGGCAAAAACAGGCAACCCATTGTTGTTGATCACAATCTCAACATTACCATAGGCATTCGACAATATGTCACCCAAGGCATTGGCATTATCCACAACTATTGTGGGATTATAAAATTTCTGGATCTGCTGCGTATAGACAAAATCTTCAGCACTTTCCACTGCCGCTCCAATTGTATCGATGGAGGAAACATAATACTGGCCCCTACGATTATAGGCATCAACATCCATATTTCCCAGATCAGCGATATAATTAGACTGTTTCTGTTGTGTTTGTTGCTTAGGAGCATTTGTGGAGGCATAAGTTGCGCTCTTGTCTTTCTTCGGATTATAATAGATATCGTCGAAATCACTTTGAGCTAAAGCGTTTCCGGCAAATGCAAACAAGCCAATTAATGCGATGTAAAAAAATTTCCCTCCCATAATCATCTTTGTTTGTATGTTATAACTTGGATTTATTCCTATTTTTGACTGTTTTTACGTTATAAAGTTTAAGACCTTATTCCCAATTTTTGTTAAAACACAGACGCAGATTTCCTGAAGTCGGCTTCATGTTAAAGTATAGCGGGCTACATATCTATAACAAAAAGGCATAAGTTGTGGAAAAACGGGTCTCAATTAATGAGTTTTGTCACTGATTGTAAAATTAATGAATAATTCACAAAAAGGGAAAAAGCTGTTTCACAATTTTTGTTAAAACCTTAAAACTTCAAGTAAAAATCCTTGCAAAGCGTAAGATAACGTGGTGTTGGTTCTCCTTCTTCAAACAAAATAAGATGTTCCACCTCACAGCTTCCCCGTGATTCCGGACTCATTTCTAACATGACTCTTTTCTCCGGTCTATTAGGGTTATTTCTTATTCCACATAATCTTATAGAATGTAAACCAATATCCTCTCCCCTTCTTATTATTTCATTTGTGAATTCTTCAGGGAAAATCATACATAAGGATCCTCCGGGATTTAAAAGTCCTGATGAGTTTTCAACCAAAGAAAAGGGAGAAAGTTCTTTTTGATGCCTCGCCTTTTCCCGTCGGCTCTCAGGTGACGTTATCCCTGAATTGAAAAACGGAGGATTACTTACAATCAAATCATATTTTTCCCCTTTAAGTAAAGTTTCGTTAGGGAATGATTCAAGTCGAGCTATAAGTTTTTTAGTCCATTGTGACTTTCGAAAATTTTCTGTAGCCTCAGTTACTGACAGTTGATCTATATCGATGGCTGTTATTTGCGAATCAGGAAATCTTTGGGCCAGCATCAAAGAAATCACTCCACATCCAGTCCCCACATCAAGTATTCTATTTCCTTTTGTTTCAGCCCATGAGCCTAACAAAACTGCGTCTACCCCCACTTTCATAGAGGATTGAAAATGGCTCACTTCAAAATATTTGAATTTGAATCTGTTTTCATCCATTTATGCAAATATAAGGGGATTTCTGTAACTTTGCCTTATGGCAACTAAGAAAAATTCCTCCCTGAGAGATAAAACCCTCATAAGGCCACTTCTGGCGCTTCCAAATTTTGTTCTCACTCCGATGATTGCTCAACCCGTTAGAATCGATGATGAGCAACAACGGCAGTTTATCGACAAATGTAAAGGAGAAAACTGCGAAATATTCATTGTATCTTCCTTTCCTTCCGAACAAGATCCTGAGAAAGAGGAGCTGGCAGACTATGGTATCCTTTGTGTGCTCGATCGTGTGCTTGAGATGCCCGGAGCGCCATCTTTAGCTTTTGTGAGACCCTTACATAGGGCGAAATATATTGACTCGATTTACTCTCCTTCGCTCCCAATGGCACGAATTACCATCCTTCAAGACGTAACATTGCCAAAAAAAGTTAGTGCCGACTCAAAATTGATAATGGAAAGGATTGAGGACCTTTTCAAGAATTGTATGCATTTCGCAATCGAGCCGGAAAAGCTTACAGCAGAAAAAATCATCGAAGAAAATAGCTCATCTCCTGTCCAACATCTTTATGCCTTAACACATGTGGCTCCTATAACAACGGAGGATAAGTATGCTGTCTTGTCGTGCTCGTCTTTCAAGAGTCTAATTCAGACAGTGGCCTCCATTCTTGATATAACGGCTCAAAAAATATCGATCCAAGCGGCAATTCATGAAAAAACCCATCAAGAACTCAACCGTCAGCAAAAAGAGATTTTCCTCAGGACACATCTTAAACATGTAAAGGAAGAACTCGGAGAAACCGATGAGGATGATATCACGGAATTACTTGCCAAAGCCAATCTTAAAAAGTGGGATGAAAAGGTGGAACGACATTTTCAAAAAGAAATTCAGAAACTCAGGCGTCTTAATATAAACAATCCCGAATACTCGGTGCAATATTCTTATCTTGAGTCTCTGCTTGATCTTCCTTGGAACAATTATAAAGAAACTGATTTCTCGCTTGGCGATGTTGAAAGGATATTAAACCGTGATCATTATGGGCTTGAAAAAGTAAAGGAAAGGATTCTGGAGTATATGGCTGTCATAAAACTGCGTAATGACCTGAAGGCTCCGATCCTTTGTCTTTATGGACCTCCCGGAGTGGGAAAAACATCTATCGGAAAATCGGTGGCCGAAGCGACCGGAAGGGAATATGCCCGAATATCTTTGGGAGGCATGCATGATGAAGCTGAAATCAGAGGTCATCGTCGCACTTATATTGGTGCAATGCCGGGTCGTTTCCTTCATTCCCTTTCAAAACTTGAATATGGCAATCCTATGATGCTCCTCGACGAAATCGATAAGGTAGGGAAAGATTATAAAGGCGATCCATCCTATGCTCTGCTTGAGGCTCTCGACCCTGAACAGAACAATACTTTCCATGATAACTTTGTGGATTTCCCTTACGATTTGTCTAAAGTCTTGTTTATCGCCACCGCCAATGATCTTTCAACAATCCCGGCTCCTCTGCGCGACAGAATGGAAGTGATTGAAATATCGGGCTATACCCTTGCTGAGAAGAGAGAAATAGCTCTTCGCCATCTTGTAGGACAAGCTCTGAAAGATAATGGTTTCAAAGAGGATGAAATCAAATTTTCTCCCGAAGCTATTGAGACAATTATAAGGTTATTCACTCATGAGGCCGGAGTCAGACAGTTGAAAATGCAAATTTCAAAAGTAATCAGAAAATTAGCCGTTAGAAAGGTGAAAGGAGAAAGCCTTCCTGTGGAGATCACAGGCAAAATGGTTTCTCAATATCTTGACAAAAAAGACTCTTCTCACAATAGGTTGGGATTCCGAGGTTAAGCCGTTAAATTCAAGTTAACAAGATTTTAACTTTGCTTTAATATTTTTCTCAGCCTATCAATAGCCTTTTCTGTATTTTCAAGGCTGTTGAAACCTGACAAACGGATATAACCTTCGCCTTCCTCGCCGAACCCGCTCCCGGGAGTGGTGGAGACGCCACACTCTTTAAGAAGTTTTTCAAAAGTTTCATAGGAAGTCCAGCCATAAGGATTTCCCACCCATACATAAGGGGAGTCTACTCCTCCGGTCACTTTCCATCCGGCTTCTTCAAACATCTCCCTTAACATACCTGCATTCTTAAGGAATCTGTCAGTCATCTCTCTCACTTCCTTCCGACCCTCTTCGGTGTAGAGAGCTGCCGCTCCTTTCTGAGATATGTAGGAAGCTCCATTGAATTTCGTGGTCTGACGCCGGTTCCATAACGTGTTTAATGTAATCGGTGTGTTGTCATTATAATATCCGACAATCTCTTTTGGCACAACCGTATACCCGCAACGTATTCCGGTAAACCCTCCTGTTTTGGAGAAACTTCTTATTTCTATAGCAACCTCTTTTGCACCGCTTACTTCATATATTGATTTAGGAAGATTGGGGGTACGGATATAAGCTTCGTATGCTGAATCAAAAATGATAAGACTTTTGTTTTCTTTTGCATATTTCACCAACTTTTCCAATTCTTCATAAGGCAGGACTGATCCCGTCGGATTATTAGGGCTGCATATATATATTATGTCAACCCTTTCTTCCGGCAATTCCGGACAGAAATTTTTCTCAGACTGACATTTAAGATAGGTGATGCCGCTATACTTGTTTCCAACAAGTTTTCCGGCTCTGCCGTCAATCACGCTATCATCCACATAGGCAGGATATGACGGATCCATAACCGCTACCGTGCTATCTTTCGCCAAGATATCTCCAAGGTTACCCAAATCACATTTGGCTCCATCACTGATAAATATTTCCGAAGGATCTATCGGGAGATTTCTTTCACCATAGTCTTTTTCAGCTATGACATTCCTAAGAAACGCATAACCTTGTTCCGGACCATATCCTTTGAAACTTTCTTGTGTGGTCAATTCTTCTACCGCTTCATGCATGGCTCTTGCCACGGATGACGGTAGAGGACCCGGAATATCCCCGATGTCCATCCTAATCAGAGGGAGGGCATCTTTTTCCTCCTTATATTTTGCCAATATTCGACTTATTTGCGTGAACAGATAAACTGCCGGCAACTCCTCAAAGTTATTATTTACTCGTATCATGATTTATCTTTATATATAAAATTTTCCTTTACAGACAAATTTTGCCGGTCCGGTCATCCTTACATTGTTATTTTCTACATCATAAGAAATCTTCAAGTCTCCACCTCTAAGGTGGACTGTCACCTCCCTGCCGGTATAGCCCTTTCTATAAGAGGCAACTGCGGAAGCACACGCACCCGTGCCACAAGCCATTGTTTCCCCCGATCCTCGCTCCCAGACTCTCACTTGCAACTCTTCCGGGTTTATAATTTTGACAAATTCTATATTTGCCCTGTCGGGCCATACGGGATGAGATTCCAAACCGGGACCAATCTCATTAAGCGGAAGATTATTAACATCATCCACATATACCACTCCATGAGGGTTGCCCATTCCTACTCCTGTAATCACAAATACCCTCCCGGCCGATTCCAGTTTTTCATTGAGCATTTCATCTTCCGGATTTCCTTGAGCCGGTATATATCCTCTCCTAAAAAAAGGAGAACCCATATCTACTATGACATTCTCCACTTCTCCCTCTTTGTCTATAAGCAGTTCAAGACTTTTTACTCCACTGGCTGTCTCAACTGTCAGCTTCTTTTTATCCGTGAACCCCAGATCAAAAACATATTTGCCAACGCATCTTATGCCATTACCACACATCTTTGCTTCAGAACCGTCGGCATTGAAAATCCTCATACTGAAATCAGCATTGTCGGAGGGTAAAATTAATATCAGACCGTCGCTGCCGACACCGAAATGCCTGTCACTAATCTTACGGGTTAATTCAGGGATTTTGTTCTCTTCCAGATAATCCGGATACTCACCTTTAAGGGCATCGATATAGATATAATCGTTGCCGATTCCTTGCATTTTGATAAACGATATTTCTCTTTTATCTTTCATTTTGCAAACAAAAATAAATTTTGGAAAGAATTTCTCTTTCTATTTGCAAAATTACATTCTAACCGGCAATTTCACAACTTCCGGTTAATATATCATATCAATGGCCGGCAAAATTCTAAATTATGGTTCCGGGATTCCTCCGGAAACATGCACATCACCTCTCCCTATCTCTATGACGGGGTCTTCCCGCTTTTGAGTGTGGATAGGTATTGTATAAATTAGGGAGAATGAAGCGCTGAGGGCACCGGTGCCGTATCCGGGCACAAACCAAGGCTTGCTGTTGCTACCATCGCTCTGTTTCATTTTGAAACCATACCTGATGTTCCAGCCCAAAGAAAACCATTTCCATATCTTCACCTTTATGCCGGCTAAAGCCTGACCATAAAAACTGCTGGAATGTTGATTTAATATAGAGAACTGGTTGCTTTGTCCCCAATAATTGGAATTGATGGTGACATCGGTTATTTCATAATTGAAGGAACTATATCCGAATCGCAAACCCAGATAAACTTGATAATCCGGATTGCTTTTATACATAAAATTGTAGTTAATTCCCAATTTGCCATAAAATGAAGGCTTGCTCTTGTAACGGAAATTTTTATCCTCAGGATGATTGTCGGCAAACCCGATACCAAGCTCTATGATTGGCTCAAACCAATTGTGGAGCGATAAAGATGCCTGCAGGTCATAACTTGAAAAGGTCTGACCAAATAACGACATGATGCCGTCGAAAAAATTGAATCCTAAATTAGCTGAATAAAGTAAGGGATAGACCGGACGGGGTTTGACACTTGTCACAGTATCAAGTTCAGCCATAAATAACACAGGTTCATCTAATGGATTGCCGTGCTTGTCATAATAATGAAGTGTAGGCTGCGCCGGTTTATTGGGATCGTTATCCACCGGAGTAATCTTCTTTTGGGCCTGCATAGTTAGCAGGCTCATCAGGCACAGCAGCAATATGTTTAACCTTACCTTCAATCTATTTCTTTCTTTTCCAACAAAGATTATTCCTCACTCACCCTGAAATATATCTTAAGATTCTCTATATTGGCATTTGTGATCTCACCTGTTGGGCATGTGACAGAATCTATAATATTTGTAGTGTAATCGATGGAATTCATCTTGTAGTAATAGACTGTGCCGCATGCAGTCGAAACAAACATCGGGATGATATCATAGTTGAAGGTGATTAGATCATGAATGCCGAGTTCCCCCAAGATTCCCTGCAGATACATGATTGCATAAGTGGTCGATTCCTGATCAATTCGAAATGGGAGATACACTTGTGAAATATTTCTGACGGAGTCTTGCAAGACACTGTCTCCCGGTGCACCGATTCCAATTATGGAGATGGAATCAAGAGTAATAGCCTGAGGTGTTTCCTGGCTGCTGTAGAACCCGGCAAGGGGTAAGGAGTTTTGATTATCGTAACATTCGGTGGTAGAGCATGAAACTGCTGTTCCCATAGTAATCATTAAGAAAAATGTGGGTCCAAATGCCTTTCTTATTAATCTGCTGATTTTCAACTCTTCCCTCTTTTGGTAAATTATATTACTAATCTACTCGTTTAGCGTCTTTCAGATTCTTTCCGCTATCTTATAGTCATTCCTTTCCGCAGAGTTGCGTATAATCAATTCCCCCATAAATCCTGTAAGGAAAAATTGAAGCCCCATTATCATTGATGCCAGAGACAGATAGAAATAAACTGATTTAGTAAGATAGAAATGGAAATCGGGATTACACATACTCACAATCTTAAGGATTATCACGGCAAGAACTGCCAAGAAGCCCACCAGAAACATAAATGATCCCAGAAGACCGAATATATGCATTGGTTTTACTCCAAATTTGGTCTGAAACCATAGGGTGCCCAGATCAAGATAACCATTCACAAAACGGTCAAGCCCGAATTTTGTATGACCGTATTTGCGTGCCCGGTGTTTCACTTCCTTCTCCCCTATCTTTCTAAATCCTGCATTCTTGGCTAAATAGGGAATATAGCGATGCATGTCGCCATACACCTCTATATTCTTCACAACCTGATGACGGTAGGCCTTCAGACCGCAATTGAAATCATGTAGATTCTTTATACCACTGACTTTTCTAGCCGTGGCATTAAAAAGTTTTGTGGGGATCGTTTTCGATAACGGGTCATATCTCTTCTTTTTCCATCCGGAAACAAGATCATAACCCTCCTCCTTTATCATTCTGTAAAGTTCCGGAATCTCATCGGGACTGTCTTGAAGGTCAGCGTCCATAGTAATGACGACATCTCCCTGAGCTGCCTGAAACCCGGTGTTGAGTGCCGGAGATTTCCCATAGTTCCGGCTGAATCTTATCCCCTTGATGGATGGATTAGCTTGAGAAAGCTCCCTGATGATTTTAAAGGAGGTGTCTGTACTTCCGTCGTCTACAAAGATAATCTCATAGCTGAAGCCTAGCTCTTCCATCACTCGCCTTATCCAGTCGGCCAGTTCCGGAAGGGATTCTGCCTCGTTGTATAGCGGAACAACTATTGAGATATCCATCAACCCTACTATGAGTGATTACGCCGGGAATTGTCTTGTTATATTTTTTCCGCTCCGGCTCATTATCAATGCCATGAAAAGCGAAAGTATAGAACCAACGAAGCATGTGGTCCATGCCATCGTCATTAGGAATTGTAGCCCGGTAGGAAGTATATGAGCCTCCATGGCCTCCCTCATCATAGCTACTGATGCTTCATATTCTCCGGCCATAGGAGAACTTTCGATGGCATCCAAGGCATTGGTGACATATAAATGTACAAAATTCGGTTCACAAAATATAATATATATCGCCGAAAAAAACATACAGATAAGAGTGCCGAAAATCACTGTATAGATTCCTCCAAGCCACAACGAAGAAAATTTGTTATAACTTGGCTCTTCCCTGCTGATTTTCTTAATCTGAAACCATAATACAAACGGGAAGCCTATACACAACGGCAATATGAGAAGCGGAGCTGCAGCCACTTTTACGCTCAGCAAAAGGCAGGCAGACATTAAAGTAAGATATAAACCGACCGGCAAACCGGCTTCCGATGCATAACGATATATTGATTTCTTTTCCATGTCACAAAATTAACTAAATTTTCTCTACCTTTCAACGATTTTACTCTCCCTTTTATTATTCTTATCCCCATCTTCTGTCTGTTTTACGAATGCAATTCATATCTCTTAAATTATCACTTGCTCTTAAACGTAATGGCTTTTAACTTATTCCGGCATCCTTTCTTTTTAAATTTATTTACCACTATTATTTGAAGCTATAGACTTGTAGTAAAATAATTCTGTCGCAAATCTCACAACTCCCCTTTTCAATACCTCAAAACTTTTTATTATTTTTGCGTTCTATGAAGTCTCTTCCAAAAGCAGCAATAGTTATTCTCATAGTCTCAATTGCAGCAATTGTAGTTGGATGTGTCTTGGCCTTGAATTCTGGTGCAAATCCCACAAGAATCGAAAATACATTGGTCGTTGAGCCGGCAAAGAAATATTTCCCCGGCCTTGAAATTGTTAATTTAAAGGGAGAGACACCAGAGCAATTGAAAAAATACACCGGATTTACAGTGTCTTTCAATAAGGAAAACCACACTCCTAATTATGTGGCCTGGGAGTTATTGGCCCAAGAGATCACAGATGACGCGGAAAGATCCAACAGATTTTGGCAAGATCCCGAAATCGAAGGATGCGCTGCCCATTCGGATTACACTCATTCCGGCTACGACCGTGGACACATGTGCCCCGCGGCTGATCAGAAATGGAGTTGGGAAGCCATGCAAGATTGTTTTGTTATGGCAAATATGTGCCCGCAAGATCATAGTCTTAACGCAGGAGCATGGAACACCCTTGAAAACAAAGAGAGGCAGTGGGCTCTTCGTGATTCGGCCATAATGATTGTAGCCGGGCCGGTATATCAACCGTCTGACACTAAGAGAATCGGGGATATCGGAGTAAGAGTCCCGTCAGCTTTTTTTAAAGCATTTCTTGCCCCTTATCTTGAAGAGCCCCGGGCCATAGCTTTCGTTTACCCCAACATGTCAGCTCCCGGAAATATGCAGGATTATGCAATGAGTATCGATGATCTGGAGGAATTGCTCGGATTCGACCTGTTCGCTGCCCTGCCGGATGAAATAGAAAATGTTGTCGAAGCCAATTATTCTTTCAAAGAATGGAATCGCAGATAAAACATCAAAACACCCAAACCATCGCAGCTATTTCTACACCTCCGGGGGTGGGAGGAATCGCGGTGATACGTGTTTCCGGTCCTGAATCAATAAATATTGTCAACTCAGCTTGGAAAGGTGTTGACCTCGCTCAAGTAAGTTCACATACAGCTCACCTTGGAAAGTATTATTCTATTCTGGGAGATCTTATTGATGAAGCAGTGGCCACAATTTTTATTTCTCCAGCTTCTTTCACAGGGGAAAACGTGGTGGAATTGAGTGTGCATGGGTCTGTATATATACAAAAGGAGATACTCAATGATCTTGTAAATCGGGGGGCTAAAATCGCAGCTCCCGGAGAATTTACTCAAAGAGCCTTTCTGAACGGGAAACTTGATTTGGCCCAGGCTGAAGGAGTGGCCGATCTTATAGCGTCCTCATCCAAAGCAGCCCATGACATGGCCATAAACCAGACAAAAGGTAAATTCTCACAAGAATTCAACCGACTCCGAGATAAGCTGATTGAATTTGCGTCTTTGATTGAACTGGAACTTGATTTCGCTGAAGAAGAGGTGGAATTCGCCGATCGTTCCTCTCTAATTGCTCTTTGCAAAGAAATTCTCCTTAAAATAAATGCATTGGCAGCATCCTATTCTAATGGTGCAGTCTTAAAAAATGGCGTACCCGTAGTGATTGCCGGTATCCCGAATGCAGGGAAATCTTCTCTTTTAAATCTTCTTATCGGTGATGAAAAGGCAATTGTAACAGATGTACCCGGCACTACACGTGACACCATCGAAGACACAATTGAAATAGACGGAATTCTTTATCGATTCATTGATACTGCCGGACTTAGAGAGACCGATGACATTGTAGAAGGAATCGGAGTGGAACGTGCTTATGCTGCTTTAGAAAAAGCATACATAGTAGTATGGTTGATTGATCCCACTCAGTCGCTTCCCTTTCAAACATCCGCACTTGAATCCTTCCAAACCTCACATCCTGACTCAAGGATTATTCCCCTGCTTACTAAATCTGACCTTTGGTCAACTCAAACAGCAGAAAGCTCTGCTTCGGAATTTAATACTATCAAGACAGATGTAAATGAAGATTGCCTGATTTCAGACCCCGGAATGTTGAATCTCCCACCTCAAGGCTCTTACATACCTTTTTCCTCCCAAACAGGCCAGGGACTTTCTCATTTATTGGAAAGGCTCAAAGAGACTACCACTTCCGGGAGTAACCCCGCAACCGATATAATTGTCACTAACGCACGTCACTTCGAAGCACTTAATGCTTCATCAAAGGCCCTACAACGTGTAGTCTCCTCTCTTTGCTCCGGTCTTAGCACCGACCTGATTGCCCAAGACATCCGCGAAGCCATCTCTCACCTCTCCCTCATCACCGGCTCTATCAATTCCGACACCCTCCTCCATTCCATCTTCTCCCGCTTCTGCATCGGCAAGTAAGCGATGCGAATTCGAGGAAAGATGGATGCGAATGTCGCACAACTTGCGCTTTGTGGCACGTCAGAGTGGTTTACAGTTGCGAAGCAATCCGTTTCTACTCAAATGACACTTTTTACTTTTAGAAGCGAATTCGAGGAGAGCATTCATAGGCTATAAGACGTTTTTGCTTTGTAAAAAGTAATTATGTCAGCATCTCTTTTTAGAATCATTAAAATTTAAGAATAGAGGGGAGCATCTTTTTAGTCTCGGAAATGCACTCACCGCTACTAATCACATCGTTGTTCCGGCTTGCCTATCCTGAAAG
>JAFLTR010000035.1 GCA_022509205.1 Muribaculaceae bacterium
CATGGATGGCTTGAAGCCTGTGCAACGGCGCATCCTGCACTCGATGAAACGAATGGACGATGGGCGTTACAACAAGGTGGCGAACATTGTGGGACACACTATGCAGTTCCACCCTCATGGCGATGCCTCCATCAAGGATGCCCTTGTGCAGTTAGGGCAAAAAGAATTACTGGTGGATACCCAGGGGAACTGGGGAAATATCTTTACAGGAGACGATGCGGCAGCCGCACGATATATAGAAGGGCGGTTATCTTCATTTGCCCTTGAAACAGTATTTAATTCCAAAATAACAGAATGGACTCCTTCATACGATGGAAGAAACCGGGAGCCTGTCACTCTACCTGTGAAATTCCCCCTGCTCCTGTCACAAGGAGTTGAGGGGATTGCCGTGGGTCTCTCCTCAAAAATTCTGCCGCACAATTTCAACGAAATAATCGATGCAGCCATAGATTATCTGCATGGGCGTGAATTCACTCTACTACCTGATTTCCAGACCGGCGGATTGCTCGATGCCTCACGATATAATGATGGAGCACGAGGTGGAAATGTTAAAGTCAGGGCCAAAATAGAGAAACTTGACAATAAGACACTCGCTATCACAGAAATTCCTTACGGTCGCAACACAGGCGATATAATCGACTCCATCTTAAAGGCGATGGAAAAAGGTAAAATCAAGATTCGCAAAGTTGACGACAACACATCTGCACAGGCACAAATACTGGTGCATCTCCTCCCGGGCACATCCTCAGACAAAGCGATCGACGCACTATATGCCTTCACCGACTGTGAAGTCAGTATCTCCCCGAACTGTTGCGTGATTGTAGACCGTAAGCCGAAATTTATGTCGGTAAGCGAGCTCTTGAGATATTCCGTAGACCGCACGCAAAATCTCCTGAAACAGGAACTGGAAATAAAACTTAGCGAAACAAAAGAGGCACAGCTTAACCTGTCACTTGAAAAAATATTCATCACCCAAAGGATGTATAAGGATCCTGAGGTTGAGAATGCCGAGTCGATGTCGGAGGCTATAGATCATCTGCGTAATCGTTTCCAACCGTATGTGGAAAATTTCTATCGTCCTATAACTGATGACGACCTTACTCATCTTTGGGAGATAAAAATGGGGAGAATCCTCAAATTCAACGCGGACAAAGCAGACAAACGTATTTCTGATTTACAAGCGGAAATCGAAAAGATATCAGATGATATAGATCATATCGTAGACTATACCATCAACTGGTATAATCACCTGAAAGAAAAATATGGAGAAAACTTCCCGCGACGCACAGTTATCCGTGGATTCGACTCCATCCAGGCGGCTAAAGTGGCGGAAGCCAACAAAAGGCTTTATTTCGACAAGGCCGGTGGATTTATCGGGACAGCTCTTAAAGACAATGAATTTTTATTCTCCTGTTCCGATATCGACGACATATTGATAATTTATAAGGATGGAACATATAAAATCGTAAAAGTGCAGGAGAAACTCTATGTAGGCAAAAAAATCATACATATTGGGCTCTTTAAGAAAGGCGACAAACGCACGATCTATAATGTTATCTATCGTAACGGCAAGCCCGGTATACTCGACGAAGAGGGGAAGCCTCTGGGTTATTCATATAAAAAACGATTCTTTATCACAGGCTTAACACGAGAAAAGGAATACAACCTTACAAAAGGAGCACCGGAATCACGAGTGGAATACCTTTCTTGCAATCCCAACGGTGAGGCCGAAATTGTGAAGGTAGACCTCAAGGATGAACCTAATGAAACAGGAAGGCGACCCAGAGTTAAGGATGTAATAGTGGATTTCTCCGAATTAGATATTAAAGGGAAAGACTCTCTGGGAAATCTTGTAACAAAATATCAGGTTGCCAATGTTAAACTCATGGAAAAAGGGACGAGCACTCTGGGAGGGCGTGAAGTATGGTTTGACCGCGATGTGCTTCGTATTAATTATGACGGAAGAGGTGAGAAACTCGGAGTCTTCCAGGGAGACGATCAGGTGCTGGTGGTGACCAAAGATGGAGAATTCTTCACCACCTCATATTCCGATTCCAACCATTATGATGACAATATACTAATAATTGAGAAATTCGATCCTCACAAAGTCTGGACACTCGCTCTATACGATGCTTCCCTGCACTATCCCTATATGAAGCGTTTCACCTTCGAACCCTCTGTGAAACCCCAACGGTTTGTAGGGAGCGAGCCTGAATCAAAGATCCTCCTTCTCACCGACACACCTTTCCCACGTCTTGAAGTTTCGTTTGGTGGCGCTGATTCTGTCAGACCATCTATTGAAATCGATGCAGAAGAATTCATAGGGGTGAAAGGTTTCAAGGCCAAAGGTAAAAGAATTTCCAACTATACCATTGCCGAGATAAGGGAATTAGAACCAATCCGCTTCCCCGAACCGGCTGCTGAAGAAACTTCCATCATCATTGCTGATGAAGAAACCGCAGAACAAACTGAGTCTGAACCTCTTGAAAAGGAATTGGTAGATAAAGATTCCAAAGTAAAGGTTGTGCAAGGTGATTTATTCGATTTTGACGATAATGAAAATGAGGAAGGGAAAGATACATAAAAGGCTACTTCATATAAAAAGTCTCAGGATATTTATTTTGGTGTTGGGAAGCTGCCTGAGCTTAACGGGGAATGCTCAGGAAAAAGATTTTTCCGACCGTCCTGTCGTAGGATTTTATAATATTGAAATGGGTGGCACATCGGTAAAAGCCACTTATCTATCCCCTTTGACATATAAAGGGTCAAGTGTCGGAGTGTCAGGCCTTTGGAGTAAATCAATGCCATTCAGCCCACAAAAAGCCATTATGGTGTTTGAAGTCAATGGAAATTTCAGCAATCTCCTTAATCCCGCGCAAACAGCCCGTATGGTGGGTCTGAATGGAGAATTTTCATGGTCGATGGAATGGCGTAAAAGATTAAAAAAAGATTGGCAGATAACAGCTGGTGGAGGTCCCACTATTTCCGGAGGGGCATACTATCTTTTAAGAAACAGTAACAATCCGGTCGAAGCTCTTGCTAACTTCTCCTTGCAGTTCACGGGTTCGGTCTCGAAACACTTCCGTATCGGACGTTTGCCCATTCTCATAACTGACAGAATTCGTCTGCCATTCCTGGGTGTTTTTTTCTGTCCAGGCTATGGGGAGACCTATTATGAAATCTATCTTGGCAACCACAAAGGGCTAGCACATGCGGGATGGTGGGGTAACAATTTTAGAATCGACAATCTTCTGTCGGTGACACTCGATTTCGGGAGAACTGCTATGGAAATCGGGTATCGTATCAACGCCTACAATCAATGGGCCAACAATCTCAACACTAAAATTATCACCAATTCATTCGTAATCGGAGTAATTCCCCATGGGATCGGCCTAAAGAAGAAATCCAAGGCAAATTATTCTATTTATTAATTATCCGGCGAACCTATCCGCCAGGGTTCACAAATCCCGGAGAAAGATGTATTTTTAGTATCCCATTATGAAAAAAATCTTTATAACCTTGTTGTTATTTCTCATAGCAGGAACTTTCACCTCCTGTCATGACGAACCCGATTATCAGAATACACTCTACGGCAATTTCGATGCCTTGGCCGATATCATCGATTCCCATTATTGTTTCTTCTCCGACAAGAACATCGACTGGCAGGAAGTGACATCCCGATACAGAGCTAAATTAAATGAAGAGACCACTGTATTCGACCTCTTTTTTATTTGTGCCCAAATGCTGGTTGAACTCGAAGACGGTCATGTCAACCTGACATCAAAGTTTTCCACGAGCTACTACCGCAACTGGTGGAGCGACTATCCTCAGGATTTCAATCTGCGAACTCTTGAAGAAAACTATCTGGAATTCAATTGGATGACTACCAGTGGCATATTGTATAAACAACTCCCGGGAGAGATAGCCTATATGTATTATCCTTCTTTCTCCTCCATGATTAGTGAAGTGGCCCTCGATTATATATTTTCCCTACTTGCAAACAGTAGAGGCTTGATTATAGATATCCGAGACAACGGAGGAGGGACATTGACTAACATCAACACCCTTGTGGGTCGTTTTATTGACAAGAAGATTACAGGCGCCTACCTGATGCATAAGACGGGACCGGGACATGAAGATTTTTCAACTCCATATCCGATTGAATACGAACCTGCTGCCGAAGGTCATATAAAATGGGAAGGTCAGATTGTAGTGCTTACTAATCGTTCCTGTTTTTCAGCAGCCAACAGTTTCGTTGCCGTGATGAAGGAATTGCCTAATGTCACAATTGTAGGTGCAAAAACCGGAGGAGGAGGAGGAATGCCTTTCACTTCCGAAATACCTATTGGGTGGGGGGTAAGATTTTCCGCCTGCCCAATTCTTGATGCAAAAAAACAGAATATAGAATATGGCATAGAACCTACTCCCGGTTGCGAAGTTCATGCTCCGGAAGATGAGTTGGCGGAAGGAAAGGATGCCATTCTTGACTTTGCCATCAATATGTTGAAAGACAACCCCCTTCCATATCCAGAGGAGGAATAATAACTATATTTTCACACAAAAAAAAGATGAGCAAAACTTCAAGTTTTCTGCTCATCTTATAAATATTCGATAAATGACTCTAAGTTATAAAAGAATCATTTATCGTGGTCTTTTATTCCTCAGCGTATGATAATATAGTAGGAGACTCCACGTCAACTCCATATTCTCTGGCAAACCTCAGAATGGCCTTAGCCAATTTAGGCTTTAAATCTTCAGGACAATATCTGAAATAAGCTTCAGCAGCCCTGACATGTGCTGCGTCAGGCATAGGATATTCCCTTCTTTCCGGAAGACCGAAAACGCTTTCGGGCAAATCTCTTCTCTCTTCAGTATTTAAAACGTCGTTCATAATAGTAATTTTTATAAGTTATACTTCTAATTTTATAACAAACAATTATTAAAATAGATTAATTAAAACACCCTTTTTTCATTAGAAAATGGGCTAAATCGCCGAATTATCATTAATTTTGCATATTAAAGAGATATCAGCAACGATTTTCAACCTTCGAATCAATATGTATAGAGACAAAACATGCGGTGAGCTGCGCCTTGATGACAAAGGAAAAAAAGTCACCATTGCAGGGTGGGTTCAGAAAAACCGTAAGATGGGGGGAATGTCTTTCGTGGATCTACGCGATAGATACGGCATCACTCAGGTAGTGTTTAATTCCTCGGAAAACTCAGATCTTTTTCATGCAGCCAATTCACTTGGGAGAGAATATGTAGTGGAAATTTCAGGTAAGGTGGCGGAACGTGAAAACAAAAATCCCAATATGCCTACAGGGGATATCGAGATTATTGCAGATTCTTTGAAGGTCTTGAACAAAAGCGAAGTGCCACCATTCACAATTGAAGAGAACACAGACGGCGGAGACGATCTTCGCATGAAATATCGTTATCTTGATTTGCGTCGCCCGTCTGTGAAAAAAAATCTTGAGTTGCGACATAAGATGGCCTTTGAAATACGACGTTATCTCGATGCCAATGGTTTCCTGGAGATTGAAACGCCAATCCTGGTAAAATCCACACCTGAAGGTGCAAGAGATTTTGTGGTGCCCTCAAGGATGAATCCCGGAGAATTCTATGCCCTTCCACAAAGCCCGCAGCTTTTCAAGCAGTTGCTGATGGTCAGTGGCTTCGACCGTTATTTCCAGATAGCAAAATGTTTCCGTGATGAAGATCTTAGAGCCGACCGTCAACCTGAATTCACTCAGATTGATTGCGAGATGAGTTTTGTGCGTCAGGAAGATGTCATCGAAATGTTTGAAGGTCTTGTGAAGCATATATTCAAATATGTCAAAAACATTGATTTCAATGAGCCATTCCCAAGAATTACATGGAAAGAGGCCATGGAAAAATATGGAAGCGACAAGCCAGACATTCGTTTCGGGATAGAATTTGTGGATATTACAGATCTTGCCAAAGGAAAAGGATTCTCTGTAATAGATGATGCTGAAATCACAGTGGGCATCACAGTGCCCGGTTGTGCCAACTATTCACGAAAACAGATCGATGAATTAACAGAATTTGTGAAACGACCCCAAGTAGGAGCAAAAGGCCTAATTTGGGTGAAAGTCGATTCCGATGGCTCAATCAAAAGCTCGGTAGGTAAATTTTATACTGAGGAACAACTCAAAGAATGGGCTGACAAGATGGGGGCTAAACCGGGCGACCTTATGTTGATAATGACCGGCGAAGCTATGAAAACCCGTAAACAGCTCTCAGAACTAAGGCTTGAAATGGGCAATCGCCTCGGTTTACGCGACAAGAATGTATTCGCACCATTATGGGTGATTGATTTCCCGCTCTTTGAATGGGACGAAGAGACGCAGAGATATTATGCAATGCACCATCCCTTTACATCGCCTAACCCCGACGACATACCTAAGCTTCACACCGACACCGGTAATGTAAGGGCTACTGCCTACGACATTGTGGTGAATGGCAATGAGCTGGGAGGAGGCTCTATCAGAATACATGATCCGGAACTTCAGAACACCATGTTTGAACTTCTCGGCTTCACTCCGGAGAAAGCGAAAGAACAATTCGGCTTCCTGATGGATGCTTTCCGCTATGGCGCACCCCCTCACGGTGGTCTCGCTTTAGGTTTCGACCGTTTCGTATCAATTCTCGCAGGCCTCGACTCAATCCGGGATGTCATAGCTTTCCCGAAAAACAATTCCGGAAGAGACGTGATGAATGAATCTCCTTCACCGCTTGACCCTGCCCAGCTCGAGGAACTGAATCTTGAACTTAAACCTTCAGTGAAGTAAAAAACTAATGTAGTCATATTTATTAATTTGACGAAAGTATAATTGAAGTAGGAATTTCTTTGAAAGTAAGAAATATAACGGAAATAATCGAGGCATTCGCCCCTAAAGAGCTCCAGGAGAGTTATGATAATGCCGGCCTTCAAGTGGGGAATCCCGATATGGATGTCACAGCCATTCTCCTATGTCTGGATGTCAATGAAGACATCTTGAAAGAGGCTCAGGAAAGGGAGTGTAATTTGATAGTGTCGCATCATCCTTTGATTTTCAAAGGACTGAAGTCTTTGACTGGAGCCGACGCAACCCAGAGACTCGTGATTGAAGCATTGCAGAAAGGAATTTCTGTCTATTCGGCACATACCAACCTTGACTCCGTATGGGATGGAGTAAGTCACGAAATTGCCCGCAAGCTTGATATCAAAAATTTGAAGGTCTTACAGGAGCAACCTGAGGATCCGAAAGCCGGCCTGGGGGTAGTAGGTGATATCAAGCCCCTTCCCAAGATAGAATTCCTTAGAAAGGTTAAAGAGACTTTCAAGGTGGCAGCCTTAAAATATTCGGCCCAAAGTCCGAGTGTTGTCGTAAGAAGAGTTGCAGTATGTGGAGGTGCCGGGGCATCACTCATTCATTCAGCAATCAAAGCCAAGGCAGATATACTCGTGACAGGTGACGTGAAATATCATGATTTCACAACCTATGGCTCGGAAATAATAATAGCGGATATAGGCCACTACGAAAGTGAACTCTGTTCCAGGGAAATTCTTTCCAGAGTGATTAGAGAAAAATGTCCCTATATCCCTATCTATTTCTCTCTTACGGAATCAAACCCGATAAAGGTTTTATAGATTGTAGTAACAAAAGGGAATAGATCTTAAAAATAGAGTACCACTGAAAAATAAACTTAGAATAAAAACATTAACAATAATATATCCAGTAATGGCAACTGAAAAGAAGAACGACATTGAACGCACCGTGGAAGAGAGACTTCAGAATCTTTTCCAGTTGCAGACCTATCTGTCCGAAATCGACCGTATCAAGACCCTTCGTGGCGAGCTTCCAAATGAGGTAAAAGACCTGGAAGATGAAATCATACGCCATCAGACTCGCCTTGAGAAATATCAGGAGGAGATTAAAAATCTTAAGGAGTTTATCGCAAAGAAAAACGGAGAGATAGCTCAGCGTAAGGTTACCATCGAAAAATACGACGAACAGATCAACAACGTAAGGAACAACCGTGAATTCACATTCCTTGAAAAGGAAAAAGAATTCGAAGGTCTTGAAATAGAACTGGCTGAAAAGAATATACGCGAAGCCACCGAAAAGCTTGAGCTGAAATCTCAGGAAATAGAAAGAACCAAGGAAGGGCTCTCCGACAACCAGCATATTCTCGAAGAGAAGAAAAAAGAGCTTGAAGCCATCGTTTCAGAGACTCGGGTTGAAGAGGAAAATATTCGTGCCAAGGTAAAAGATCTGGAACAAAAAATCGACGATTATACCCTTGCAGCCTTCAAGAGAATCCGTAAGAATGCTCGAAATGGTCTTGCTATAGTCACTGTGCAACGTGATGCCTGTGGGGGTTGCTTCAATAGAATTCCGCCTCAGAGACAGTTGGAAATCAAGATGCACCGTAAGGTGATAGTATGTGAATACTGCGGGCGAATCATGGTGGATGGTGCCTTAGTCGGACTCGCACAGGAGCCTGTTAAGGAAACTACTCCGAAACCGTCAAGAAGAAAATCAGCCAAAGCAGCTACCGCTCCGGCTGAAGAAGCTGCAGACTAATTAATTTTTATTGAATACCCAGGTATCTGTGAGTCTGTAAACTCAGGCTCCATGATGGATTATCAAGTACCCGTCGGATTGTTCGACGGGTATTCTTTTCCCATTCCTCTTTGTCGGGAACGTAACATGGTTGCAAAAGCATTCGGGTGTTGGCGCCAACACATTGCAACTTTAAATAAGGGAATAGATCCTGACCCACATCCACCACCTTCACTTCGTCAGCAATCACTCCTTCGGCAATAGTAGCATCTCCCGTATGGCTCATACCGATTTTAGGAGACACGGTAACCCAATCAAGATTTTGGGGCAATGGTCGGGTCCCGTTGGTTTCTATAGCAACCTGCATCAAAGTTTCCTCTTTCAATCTTTCCACAAATTCTTCATCTATGAAAAGAGACGGCTCCCCGCCTGTGAGGACAACCATGGCTGCTTTATATTTTTTCACCTCATTCAAGATTTCATCATCCGACATCCATACCCCGTCGTCATGTTTTGTGTCGCAAAATTCACATTTGAGATTACAGCCGGAAAAGCGTATGAATACGGAGGAAACTCCTGTCAAGCATCCCTCTCCCTGAATCGAGTGGAAAATCTCTTTAATCTTTCTCATAAGCCGCCGAGTTTCCCTCGCTTTCCTGCACTTCACAACGCCAGCAATTGGGTACTTTCTCCACTATCCATCTGGCTATATTTTCCGCAGTAGGATTCCCCTCGATCACATCGTTAAGGAAGGCATGATCGAGTTTTTCAGCCACCATTTGTTTTATATGGCTAAAGTCCGTAACCATTCCATCTTTATTGAGCACTCGACTTTTACATTCCACGGTGATAATCCAATTATGACCGTGGACATTGGTGCATTTGCTCTCATAACAAAGGTCGAGACGATGGGCGGCACTAATTTCAAAACGCTTCTTAACGTAGTACATAGTTCTTTTTAGTTATTCTCATAAACAGTCGGGTCGGTTAATCCGGCATCAAGGAATGCCTCCTTCCGTTCGCGGCAAGTGCCGCATTCGCCGCAATGCTTCTCCCCTCCACAATAACATGAATAAGTATGGGAAAAGTCTACTCCTAATTTTCCGCCCAATTCGGCAATCTCCCCTTTGCTTAGTAGTGTGAAAGGGTCAATCAAAGTAATCCCTTCATAAGTGCCGCATCTCATAGCCTCACTCATGGCTTTGGCAAACTCCGGGCGGCAGTCAGGGTAGATGGCATGATCACCTCCATGATTAGCCATCATAACATGTTTCAGTCCCCTCGACTCTCCCAGGCCACATGCAATCGACAGCATTATTCCATTACGGAAAGGCACAACTGTGGATTTCATGTTTTCCATATCATAATTCCCCTTGGGGATATCCGAAGCGCCGCTTAATAATGAACTCTTGAAATATCTGCTCATAAAATCCAGAGGGATCACCAGATGTTCGATATTTAACTGTCGACATTGCCAAGCTGCACATTCTATTTCACGGGCATTATGATTAGAGCCATAGTCAAAACTTACAGCCAAGGCAATCCTCTCCTTCTGGTAATGCAGCAGAGTGGTGCTGTCCATCCCTCCGCTGAGAATTATCACTGAATCCTTTTCCATTTAAAGTCTGTTTAGTCTTAAGATATCCCTTCTTCTTTCCTTCACCAGATCTTGATGTTCCTCATCGCCATCATTAGCGAATGGGAGAATGGATATACCCCCGCGGGGCATAAAATCCCCTTTCACTTCTATGTATTTAGGATCCATCAGTTTCTTCAAATCTTTCATGATTATATTGACCACATCTTCATGAAAGTCGCCATGATTGCGGAAAGAAAAAAGATATAGCTTCAGGCTCTTACTTTCCACCATTCTCTTACCGGGAATATATGAAATCATAATATGGCCAAAATCGGGCTGCCCCGTCTTCGGACAAAGAGTTGTGAATTCCGGGCAATCCAGAGTCACCACATATTCATTATCAAGGTGTTTGTTTTCAAAAGTTTCAAGAAGTCCGGGATCATAGTCCGTGGGATATTTAGTGGCCTGATTCCCCAGATGGGTCACCCCTTCCAATTCTTTATCTGTTCTCATAAAGAAACATTCTTTTAGTTTCTTTACAAAATTAGTTATTTTTTTTAAAGATATATTAGATATAAGTTAGTATTTTATCTTTGCCAAGAATGGTTTATTGGTTAACTTTGCACATATCATATCGCGATCCATATTGTAAAACACAATCTGATCTTCATGTTAGAAATTAAAGATGTCTCTAAATCTTATTCCGGCCATCAGGCTTTGACGGATATTTCATTTGAAGTGCCGGAAGGAGGTATTTACGGACTTTTAGGCCCGAATGGTGCCGGGAAGACCACATTAATAAGAATCATCAACCACATAACAGCTCCTGACAAAGGAGAAGTTATGTTTGATGGACATAGGCTCACACAAAAAGACGTGGTCAATATCGGTTACCTTCCTGAAGAGAGGGGACTATATAAAAAAATGAAGGTCGGAGAACAGGCTCTTTTCTTCGCGCGGCTTAAAGGGATGTCGAAGAATGAGGCTAACCGTGAACTGAGGAAATGGTTCGAAAAATTTGAAATTTCAGACTGGTGGAATAGGAAGGTGGAAGAGCTTTCAAAAGGTATGGCTCAAAAAGTGCAATTCATTGTAACAGTGCTTCATAATCCCCGACTTCTGATTTTCGATGAACCTTTCTCCGGATTCGACCCTATCAACGCCAATTTATTAAAAGAGGAGATGCTGGCTCTCAGAGATAAAGGCACGACGATCATCTTCTCGACCCATAATATGAACAGCGTTGAGACCCTTTGCGACAACATTACCCTCATCAATAAATCCAGGAATATTCTTTCAGGAAACGTAGATGAGATCCGTAAAGAGCAAGGCAAAGGCCGCTTTGCACTGACATTCAAGGGAAGTCCCGAGCGGTTGCTTGATGCTTTGCAACAGGATATAGTTTCGCATGAAATAATCGTGCCTGATAAGAATATTACCGATGTGTCTACTAACCTTATCTTAAAACTTAAGCCTGAGACATCTTTCAGAGATATTATAAGTCTTGCCAATAATATAGTGGAGCTGGAATCCTTTTCAAGAGCCCTCCCATCTATGGATGAGATTTTTATTAATGCCGTAAAAAATGCCAACCAAAATGAATAATCTTGGTCTAATCATACAAAGAGAATATTTTGAAAGGGTAAGGAAAAAAAGTTTTATTGTCACTACCCTTCTGATGCCAGTGTTCATGATTCTCTTAATGGGGGCACCGGCATTGATCATGCTCTTCAGCACTCCTGATCATAATGTGATTGGAGTGGTGGACAACACTAACGCTATTTATCCACGTCTTCAAGGGAATGACCTTTATGAATTTGTGCCGCTTGACGGCAATCCCCAAACAAAAGTAGATGAGGGGGAAATCGACGGATATATAATCATTCCTTCCGATATTGAAAAAAGCTCCAACCCTGTATTGAATCTTTATATGAAGAACGCAATACCGATTGAGCTGCAGTCGTCGCTGTCATCACAGATTAACGGTATCGTAGAAAATGATAAGCTCTTGACCTACAACATACAGAATCTCCCTGAGATTATGGATGCTGTCAAGACAAATGTAAAGATAAATGAAGTAAGGCTCGACAAGGAGGAAGGTGAAAGCCTGGCCTCCAATCTAAGTTTCTTAATTGGGATGTTTATGTCGTTCCTGCTATATATGTTCCTAATCATGTATGGTCAGATGGTAATGACCAGTATCATTGAAGAGAAGAACAATAGAGTGTTGGAATTGGTGGTTTCTTCGGTGAAGCCCAACCAACTGATGTTCGGGAAAATCACCGGAATAGGCTTGGTAGCTATCACTCAGATAGTGTTATGGGGAATAATTATGGCGTTTATCTCAACACTCTTCTTGCCTGCAATACTTCCTGAGGAAATTTTGTCTCAAGTGACTCAAATGCGTAGCGGCACACTTGATATGGGAGCGGTAGATAACTATGAGACCTTAAACGCGTTAAGTGTTTTGACTAACGTCGGATTTATCATACAGCTTTTCTTATGGTTGATTCTTTTCCTTGTTGGAGGATTCCTGCTATATGCAGCCATGTTTGCTGCTGTGGGATCTGCTGTTGACAATATTCAGGATGCATCCCAGCTTCAAAGTTTCATCCTTATCCCGATAATCATAGCGCTGATAGTTTCAGTTTCAATAGGAAATGCCCCAAATTCCGCTATGGCAGTTTGGTTGTCTATGATACCGTTCACATCTCCAATGGTTATGATGTCAAGAATTCCGGCCGGCATAGATCTCTGGCAACCTTGGGTGTCGGCGGTAATTCTTTACGCCTCATTTGCCCTTATGGTTTGGTTTGCAGGTAAGATCTATAGAATCGGTATCTTCATGTATGGTAAAAAGCCAAACGTCAAAGATCTAATCAAATGGGCCCGCTATAAATAGTGGACCCATTTTTTCCTATAAAGCAGCTTTATATTAAAATAAGAGGGAGTGGATAAGAGTAAGCGCTTCGGGCACCTTTCCCTGACTTATTAAATAGATAAAAGTTGTGGCAGATTTATCGGAATATGCCTCGACCTTTATACCCTCTCTTTGAAGGGAATGTCGGATTCTTGCACATAGCCTGCCCCGATCTCTCATGTTTTTTCCCACCACGGCAACGGCTGCCAGACCGGAAGTCATTATTGGAGTGTCCACCTCTTCTTGAATCGTAAATTCATCAAAATGATCTTTAACTATTGTCAGGGCTTTCTCTGCTTCCGAAGCATTGACTCCGAAATATAGTTCACTTTGCGCCTCTTCTGTGGGCAATTGAAGGATAGTGACTCCATTTCTCGATAATTGATTCAGGGCTGATTGTAATAGATCAAAATCTTTAGGCCATTTGTTCACCTTAACCGAAATTAGAGAAATATCCTTAAGAGCTGTCACACCTTTGACATCGAAATCATCATGGTGCTGATGGTCGGTCACTATCGTGCCCGGTGCTGTCGGATTGAAAGTATTGAGGATACGTATTGGGATATTCTTATGAAACACGGGATAGATGGTAGGAGGATATATCACTTTGGCTCCGAAAGAACAAAGCTCCATGCTTTCCGTGAAAGTGAGATGATCTATTATCAAAGCATCCTTTACGATTCGAGGGTCGGCCGTCATGAAACCATCGACATCTGTCCAAATTTCCAGCACTTCCGCATCAAGCGCGGCTGCTATAAGAGCACCGGTGAAATCACTGCCACCGCGTCCTAAATTAGTGATCTCCCTGGTCTCTATATCGGTGGAAATAAATCCGGGAACAATAGCTTTCTCATTTTCCCCCATCTGTGAGAAAGCAGCTCGTATTAACTCTTCTGTCTTTTTGCTTGATGCAATATTCTTGCCATACCATTTCTCAGTCTTGATGAAATCCGGAGAATAGTAACGTTTACCATTCTCCACTATAGCAGCGACTATAATTGATGACATTCTCTCCCCAAAACTTACGATAACATTTTCTATGGCTTCGTCAAGTTGGCCTATTTCGTTTAGATTCCTGTAATTTTCCTCCAGAGAATCAAGAAGATGGGTGATTTGCTGTGCCACATCTTCTTTTTTATCAGTTGCCACCATCTCATGAATGATATCGAAATGTCGTCGGCGAATGCCCTCCATCTCCGATTTCCATTGATCGTCACCTTTAGAGGCAAGACGGGAAGTAGCCAAAAGTTTGTCGGTGAGTCCTCCCAAAGCCGACACCACGATGACAGCCTTTCCGGGGATGGATTCCACAATACTTTTCACATTTCGCAGACTATCGACAGTGCCTACGGATGTGCCACCAAATTTCAATACTTTCATCAGCAAACTAACAAATAACCAAGTTTGTTATACTATAAAATTACAAAAGCTATGTTAGATCTAAAAGACCTCATATTTTCCGGGCCCCCTACGGCTACTCCCCACATGGGATCGCTGTTACTGTCTGAGCCGCTTCTGGAAGACAATTATTTCTCCCGGTCGGCCATTCTGGTTTTGGATGAACCTGAAGGCGGAGGCCATTTTGGATTGATCCTGAATAAACCTACCGACGTGACCCTTCGCAACTTGATGCCTGATTGGGAGGAGGGTGAGAGAGTGCCTATATATTGTGGAGGTCCTGTTGACCTTCAGAGGATGTTCCTCCTTCACACCTTGGGGGAACGTTTAGGTTCCACCACAGAAGTATTACCCGGCATATATGTTGGCGCTGACCTTGACAAAACCATCGAATATATAGAAGAGGGAGGGGAAATCGACGGTAAGCTTAGGTTTTTCCTGGGTTATTGCGGCTGGTCGCCCGGTCAATTAGCCGGAGAGATCAATCGAAAATCCTGGGCTGTCAATGCTCTTCCACAATGCCCCAATCTTCTAAGAGGTGAGGGGGTGGATTATTGGCAGCGGGAGGTTAAAGACCTGGGCGAGGATTATCGCGGTTGGCTTGTAGTACCTACCGACCCTTCGCTTAATTAACAACCTTTTGCTTTCCCGCTAAGTTGCTTAGTATAGAGTTTCATCCCCACAAACTTGCCGTCGGGTGTGCTCAACCAGTCTGTAAGGTTACCTTTTAATTCATAACCACGATTCTGAAAAAGTTTCTCGGCTTTAGTATAATGATCCTCTATTTTTGAGCCCAACTGATGAAGATGAAGAGTGTTGTGGGCATAGTCTTCTATCAATTGCAAAGTTTCGTCGGCGTATCCCTTACCTCTGAAATCTTTGCAGATATAAATGCCGATGAAAGCCCTCTGATGTCGCTGACTCACTTCATAAAGATCGACTATCCCTACAGGCTTATTGCTCCCTTCTTCAGTTATGATTAGCCTCAACTGTCCGGCAGTAAAGGGATCGGCATCATAAGTCAGGGCATAATCCCTTAAGATTTTCCTTGAGAGAGGAGCTATAGTATCACTATATCTCCATGCTTCTGCATCATTTTCCACCTCGTACATAAAGTCTGCATCAGACGGCTCTAAGGCTCTAAGATGCAGTCTATTGGAATGTAACATAATATATTGAATTTTATAAGTTGCTTTAATTGAATGGTATCCGGTTTTGAATCGACTTCCCAAGCGTCAGTTCGTCGGCATATTCCAATTCATTTCCCACACTTAGACCTCGTGCGAGCACAGTGACCTTAACGGGGAGTTCACTTAATTTCCTATAAATATAGAAATTCGTAGTGTCTCCTTCCATTGTTGGACTTAAGGCAAGTATCACCTCTTCCACCTCTTCATTCCGCACTCTTTCTACCAGACTATCTATCTCGATGTCTGATGGTCCGATCCCGTCGAGTGGAGAAATCAACCCTCCTAACACATGGTAAAGGCCATGATGCTGATGAGTGGATTCTATGGTTATCACATCTTTAACATTCTCAACCACACAAACAATCTTCTTATCGCGTCGAGGGTCGGAGCAAATCTCACAGACAGGTTCTTCCGAGATATTGTGGCAACGCGAACAATAACTGATATTGTCTCTCAAATCGATAATCGATTCGCCAAGAGACCTCGCCTCTTCAGGCTCCTTTCGCAACAGATGGAGAGCCAGCCGGAGAGCAGTCTTGCGCCCTATTCCGGGTAGCTTTGACAATTCCCCTACCGCACGCTCGAGCAGTTGTGAATTCAGACGTGTTTCCATAGTGCAAAATTACTTATTTACATCGTCTCTTTGTGCTGCTTTACAAAAAAATTTATATTTGCAGATAAAACAAATTTATTATAGATGATAGAATATCTTAAAGGAGAACTGACAGAACTTACTCCAACAAATTGTGTGGTGGAATGTGGTGGCGTGGGATATTTCCTTAATATCTCGCTAATTTTCTACGATTACTTACAAAGCATTTCTCAGGGAGAGACTGTTAAGATCTACCTTCATGAAATCATAAGGGAAGACGCACATGATCTTTACGGTTTTAAAGACAAATCAGAGCGTGAGGCATTCAGGATGCTGATAGGAGTAAGCGGAGTAGGGCCAAACACAGCAAGATTGATACTCTCCTCACTTACGTCTCAACAATTGCAGGAAGCCATATCCATGGGGAATGAAATACCTTTAAAAGCCGTGAAAGGCATTGGAGGCAAGACAGCACAGCGCATTATTGTAGACCTTAAGGATAAAATAAAGGGGGCCGTTACATCGTTAAATTTAAGTGCCCCGGTAGGAGGAGCAGCATTCAACGACGCGGCCGCGGCCCTGGTGATGTTAGGATTCTCTATGGCTCAGAGCCAGAAAGCTTTAACCAAAGTCTTCTCACAGGATCCCAACCTGAATACAGAAAAGGCCATAAAACTTGCATTGAAGCTACTTTAACCAATCCAACCCTCCACCGGGCTTGAGTGACTCATGCCTGGCAGAGCTTACAGGAAAACATATCTGAAGAAACTGTTCATGACGATGGTGATTATTGTCACCACCGGCATCGTTATGTTTGCTCAATATGTTAAAAGCGAGTTGCCTCCTCCTCCGGCCTATGTGCCGGAGTATCTTGACCGGACACAAATACCTGACAGTGTCTTCCTTCCCTCCCCTGTGCAAACCACAATACCTCAGGGCTATTCCGACCTTATGAGCCGGGAATATGCAATGGACCTTACCACTCCTTCCAATATTACTCTCGAACCTGTTTATGACCCTGAGACAGGAATGTATGTGATGCATTCCAGAGTGGGAGGACTGGATATTGTCACCCCTTTCCTGATGACTCGAGAGGAATACAACAACATGGTCACAAGGCAGGAGATGTTCGGATATTTCCAGCAAAGAAATGCAGAAATATTTTCCACTCCTGAGAAAGAGCCTTTCAATGTGCTCGACATGAATTTTGCATTAGGGCCCCTCGAAAAAGTCTTCGGACCCGGTGGAGTCAGACTGACCACACAAGGTTCAATACAACTTTCAATGGGAGTCAAGAGCAATAAGACCGACAATCCCTCTCTTTCCCTGAAATCCAGAAGAAAGACCTATTTCAGTTTCGACCAGAAAATACAGGCTACAATAGGAGCCTCTGTGGGAGACAAACTGAAATTCGACATGACCTACAACACCGATGCAACTTTCGATTTCGATTCTAAAAATTTGAAATTGAATTATGAAGGGAAAGAGGATGAAATAATCAAAAGTATCGAGGCAGGTAATGTCAGTATGACAACAGGGTCAACCCTTATACGAGGCGGCACTTCACTTTTCGGTATGAAGGCAAAATTGCAATTCGGCAAACTGACTCTCACGGGACTTATCAGCCAGCAAAACAGCGAGTCGAAAACAGTAAACACCACCGGGGGAGCACAAACGACTCCATTCTCCATGAAAGTGGACGATTATGACGAAAACCGCCATTTCTTCCTCGCTCAATATTTTTATGACAATTACGACTCTTTCGCATCCCGGTTGCCTCACGTTTCTTCGGGTATTAATATAACCCGCATTGAAGTATGGGTGACAAATAAAAGCGGATACTATGATGAGGCCCGAAATTTTGTGGGCTTCATGGACTTGGGAGAGAATCGTAATCTTGCTAATCAATACTGGGAACCAAACTATCTCTTCAATAACCCTTCCAACAAATCCAATAATCTTCTGGAGGTCTTGAAGACAGATTATCCGGGAGCCAGAAATATCAACAATGTGACACAGGCACTCGCCCCCCTCCAGACCTTCGGAATCACCGGGGGTCGGGATTTTGAGAAAGTGGAGAGCGCACGTCTGCTTAGGTCGTCGGAGTATACTCTTAACTCAACTCTTGGCTATATCTCTTTGAAGTCGCAGATAGGTAATGACGAGGTATTGGCTGTGGCATACGAATACACCTACAATGGGCAGGTTTATCAAGTCGGAGAATTCTCAAGCGATGTCACCAACACCTCGGAATGTCTATATCTGAAAATGTTAAAAGGCACCACAGTTTCACCTCAACTTCCGGCTTGGAAGCTGATGATGAAAAATGTCTATTCGCTTGGTGCTTATCAGATGTCATCGAAAAATTTCAAACTAAATATAAAGTTCCTGAGCGACACCACCGGTATAGAGATAAATTATCTGCCTGTCGGAGATATTGCCAATCAACCATTGTTGCAAGTCATGAATCTCGACCGGATAGACTCAAATCAGGAATCAAATCCCGACGGTTTCTTCGATTATATAGAGGGTTACACAGTGCAATCCACCAGTGGTAGGATTATTTTCCCTGTTGTTGAACCATTCGGATCTCACCTGGAGCGAAAAATCGGCAATTCGCAAATAGCGGCTCAATACGTTTATAAAGAACTATATGATTCAACATTGACAGTGGCCCGACAGTTTGCTGATAAAAACAAATACACTCTGACCGGCGAATACCAGGCATCAAGTGGGGCCACTATCCGATTGAATGCCATGAACGTGCCACGTGGATCAGTGGTCGTGACGGCCGGGGGGGTCGTGCTTACTGAAAATAGCGATTACACTGTAGACTACAGTCTTGGCATTGTCACCATAACCAACCAAAGCATCATCGATTCCGGAACCAACATAAGTGTAACCCTGGAAAACCAGTCGCTCTACAGCATGCAGAGAAAGACTCTAATGGGACTTGATGCACAATACCGTTTCAACAAAGACCTGACAGTGGGAGGAACTCTGATGCATTTCTCTGAGAAAGCTCTCACAGAGAAAGTAAGCATTGGTGATGAACTTATCAACAACACCATGTGGGGATTGAACTTGAGCTATAATAAAGAATTCATGTGGCTCACCAATCTTCTTAACAAAGTTCCAACCATTAATGCCACAGCCCCGTCGGCTTTCCGGGTAAATGCCGAATTCGCCCAAATCCTGCCCCATAAACAAAAAGCAGGCACCACTAAAGGTTCTTCATATATCGATGATTTCGAGGGGTCGCAAACAGGTATCGACCTTCGCAATCCATATTCCTGGACTCTGGCTTCAACCCCATACGATGGAGGACCGGATGCACTTTTCCCTGAAGCGGCTCTCTCTAATAATGTAGATTACGGTAAAAACAGAGCTCTTCTCGCATGGAATTATATCGATCGTTTCTGGACTCAAAAAAATTCTAATCTTATACCGGGATATCTTCGCAACGACCTAAAGCAACTTTCAAATCCCTATGTCAGAGAAGTTCGGGTTGATGAAATCTATCCGGGGCGAGATGTTCTATATGGCGAGTCAAATTATGTACAGACCCTTAATCTGTCTTTCTATCCCAAAGAAAGAGGACCTTACAATCTTGATGCCGACAATATAGATGATCAGGGAAATCTTCTAAATCCTCAAAAGAGATGGGGTGGCATCATGAGAAAGATGGATAATCCCAATTTTGAGCAAAACAATGTGGAATACCTTCAATTCTGGCTTCTGGATCCTTTCCTTGATCCCGAAAATCCGAATCTCGAAGGTGGAGACCTCTATTTTAATTTTGGAGAAGTAAGTGAAGATATCCTCAAAGATGGGATGAAGAGTTATGAAAACGGAATACCGGTAGACGGAAATTACGATTTCATCCAGGAAACGGCCTGGGGACGCGTTTCCACTCAAAATTCGCTTACCTATGCATTCGAAAATTCGGAAAATGCTCGTATACTTCAGGATGTCGGTCTTGACGGGCTTCCAAATGAAGACGAATATACTTTCGGAAGTTATGCAGAATATCTGGAAAAATGGAAGAATAAAGTGTCGGCCTCCAAGATAAGTGAATTGGAAGACGTGCCTTTCTCCCCTCTTAACGACCCGGCCGGAGATAACTATCATTTTTATCGCAGCGATTACTACGACAATATAAAGGCCGGTATCCTCGACCGTTACAAACATTATAACGGAGTGGAGAAAAACTCTCTTTCTCCGGATGAAAGCACCAATCCTTATTATCAGTCGTCAAGAAGCACCCCGGATGTTGAGGATATCAACCAGGACAACACTCTCAATGAATATGAAAGATATTTCGAGTATAAGGTGTCTATCCGGCCCGAAGATCTTGTGGTTGGAAGAAATTACGTCACCGACAGAAGAGAAAAGGTTGTGACCACTCGTGAGGGAACTGCAACAACTGTCTGGTATCAATTCAAGATACCCTTGAATCAACCCGACAAGGTGGTGGGAAGCATAAACGACCTGACTACTATCCGCTTTGCCAGAATCTTCATGACCGGTTTTAAAGAAGTGACCCACCTCCGTTTTGCGACACTTGAGCTTGTCAGGGGTGAATGGAGGAGTTATGACTATAATCTTGCGAGCCGTAATGAGAGTCCGGCAGAAGGAGAATTCGATATGTCGATTGTCAATATCGAGGAAAATGCAGGCCGAGATCCGATCAATTATGTGTTGCCACCTGATGTAACCCGCCAACAGGATCCCGGGTCCAACCAGGCTACTCAGCTTAACGAACAATCATTGCAGATGAAAGTTACCGGTCTTCAACCCGGTGACACAAGGGGCGCCTATAAGAACACACAGCAGGATTTGAGGCTTTACAGGCGACTGCAGATGTGGGTGCATGCCGAAGCTCTTGTAGATGACGCCACCAATCTCCAGGACGGTGACCTGGCGCTTGTTTTCCGTCTCGGTTCAGATATAAAAAACAATTATTACGAATACGAGATACCTCTGGAAGTCACACCTCCCGGCTATTATAACAACTATAATTATGCTGATCGTCAGAAAGTGTGGCCGATTTCTAATTTCATGAATGTTCCCTTCGACCTTTTTACTAACGTAAAAGTGGAAAGAAACCGGGATATGAGCGAACATGTAGAGAATGTAGGATACCTCAGACTTTATTCGAAACCAGACCCCTCGAATGAGAAAAATACCGTCAGCGTTCTTGGGAACCCGAATCTCGGAGATGTCAGGACAATGGTGATCGGTATTCGCAACAAGACCGGTATGGTGAAAGAAGGTATTGTCTGGGTCAACGAGTTGAGAGTTACAGATTTTAATGAATACGGAGGATGGGCGGCTAATGTCAACGCCAATCTCACCATGAGCGATATCGGAATGGTAAACTTCACATATCATAAGGAGACTTCAGGGTTCGGTGGAGTAGACCAGGGACTCTCCTCGCGTCGACTTGATGACTATCAGCAATATAGCGTTGCCGTTCAGGGAGATATCGGTAAACTTCTACCTGAGAAGGCGCAGCTTTCCGCTCCGATTTATTATTCAAAGAGCAACGAGACTACTACCCCCCGATATAATCCGCTTGACCAGGATATTCTGCTTAAGGATGCCCTGGAAGCTGCAACGACAAAACATGAAAAAGACTCTATCAAGTCGTATGCAGTCACATCGGCAAGTGTCGAGAGTTTCTCGATCTCTTCTTTCCGCTTTAATGTGCAGAGCAAAAATCCTATGCCCTGGGATCCGGCAAATTTCCAGCTCTCATTCTCTTTCAACAAGCAGAAGAAACTCGACCCGACAACTGAATATGAAAACACCTACGATTATCGTGGTAGTTTCCAATACAGTTATTCTCCATTCATAAAACCTCTCAAACCATTCTCATTCATAAAAGGGAAAGGAAAGGGAGCCAAATTTTTCAAAGAATGGGGAATTAACTGGATGTTTAATAATCTCACTTTCTTCACCAACATGACGCGTTATTATTACGAAGAACAGACAAGGAGTGAGACTGATGTCAATTTCCAGTTACCGGTTCAGGTCAGCAAGAATTTCTATTGGAACCGTCAATTAAATCTTACTTGGAACCTCACACAATCGTTGAACTTCACCTTTGCGAGCAACACGATGGCACGCATAGAAGAAACCGTGGGGGCAGTAAACCGAAAACTTTTCCCCGACAAATATCAGGAATGGAAAGACACTGTGATGTCATCAATTCGGGGATTGGGTACTCCATGGAACTATAACCAGACATTCACCGGTTCTTATAAGGCCCCTTTTAACAGGATACCATTCCTGGATTATTTAAGTGGCAATGTAAGCTACACATCCACTTATCAATGGGACAAGGGAGCAACTGTCGAAGATCTTTATTTAGGTAATTCGATCCAGAACCAGTCTTCATGGAACGCGGATGCTCGTCTAAACTTTGAAACTCTTTATAACAAGAGCAAGAGGCTTCAGGAGGTTAATAAGCGGTTTGCGAAATCACCTTCAAGGAACACGCGAAACCGAAGCACTACAAATCGCGATGGAACAAAACGAATAGAGCGAGCTGTTAACCTTTCCCCTGACACCACTACCCTCTTCAAGCATAATTTGAAGACAAAGGATGTGGCAGTCACCGGTATGAAGGATGGCAAGATCATGAAGCTCGAAACGAAAGTTGTGGATGAAAACACTATTGAGATCCTTAATAAAGGGGAGGGATCGGTTAAAATCACTGTAAGAGAGAAAAAACCGGAAGTGAAAAAATCTGTCGGGAAAGAAATAGCCGATCATTTGTTGCGTTTCTTGATGATGCCCCGTAACCTTTCATTCAGATGGAGGAGTTCCCATTCATTAATGTTGCCGCAATTTACACCTAATGTCGGTGATATTTTCGGCCAGTCTTCGGGATATGGCGACGGGTTGGCGCCCGGTCTTGATTTTGCTTTCGGATTTTATGATGAAAGCTATGTGGAGCGCGCTCTTGACCGTGGTTGGCTTCTTACAGGCGAGGATATGACCTCTCCTGCTATATGGAACCAGGGAAAGGAATTCAATTTCGAACTGACATTGGAACCGATTAGGGGTCTGAAGATAGTCCTTACCAGCAATCTCACAGACAACCGGACCCGACAAGTGCAGTTCATGTATGCCAATATGCCGACAAGCTTCAGCGGCAACTATACCCGTACGCATGTTGCCATAGCCACTGCTTTGAGAGGCTCAAAAGCGTCCGACGGTTATAATTCGGAAGCTTTCAACAAGTTCCTGAGTTATATCCCGGTAGTGGCAAACCGCGTACAACAGGAATATGCAGGCTCTCGTTATCCCACTTCGGGTTTTATGCAAGACTCCCCATTGGCGGGAACTCCTTACAATCCGACAGACGGCACTCTGCTTTCAACGAGTTCAGATGTGCTGATTCCGGCATTCATTGCGGCCTATAGCGGTTATAACCCGAATAAAGTGACGCTTAGTCATTTCCCGGGACTTGATGCGATGCGGCCAAACTGGAGAGTCACCTATGATGGATTCTTACAGATGGGCAATATGAGCAAGTATTTCAAGGCATTTACCTTATCCCATGCATATCAATGCACATACTCTGTGGGTAGTTATTCAAGTTTCCTCAATTGGGTAGGGATCAATTCGGAAATGGGATTCACTCTGGATGAACTAACACAGATGCCCGTGCCGTCTTCTCCCTATAATATCTCCTCCGTAGCTATCACGGAAAGGTTTGCACCTCTGATCGGGGTAAACATGACTTTCATCAATGACATTTCTTTGAATGCCGAATATCGCGACACGAGGACACTTAACCTTAACTCATCGGCCGGCCAGGTTGTGGAAACCACCAGCAAGCAACTCACTGTAGGAGCAGGCTGGAAGATTGCTGATTTCAACAAGGTTATAAAGATAGGAAAGAAACAGGCCGGGATAAGCAACGACCTGTCGCTCAATCTTGATTTCACAATGAGCAACAATCAAGCTTTGATCCGAAGAATAGAAACTGCTTACACTCAGGCAACCACAGGCACTCAAACCTTCTCCATCAATTTTATGGCAAGTTATCAGCTTAGTCGCAGAATCACCCTCTCCGCCTTCTTCGACCACCAGATTAACAATCCCTTGGTGTCAAATAGCTCTTATCCCACTACCAACTCCAACTATGGTATAGCCGTGAATATTTCTCTGGCCAGATAGCTAAGAAATCATTATATTAAAAAGAAATTTCAATGTCCTTTTTTCCTACCAACTCAATGGGAATACTAATTAAATTCTTAACTTTTTGATAGGCCTACACTTAATTTTCAAGGTTATGGTAGCCTATAAAAAAGAAACATCCTTTGATTATTTAATAATTCCATTGGTATTATAGAAAGTTATCCAATTTGTTGCGAATTTAGTGGGGAAAGAATGAATTTCAATAGGATTACCAGTAGAATCTCTATACCATGAATAGTTCCACCCGGGTCCCATGTCTAAATATAAAGCTTCAGTGGCTCCGACTTTTAACAGGTCATTTATGAAATCTCCAAAATTAACGTACCCTTTGGAGTCAGCAACTGCAACCTTACCATCAATCAGGCACAAACTCCGGAATTCATTTTTATTATTATCGGGTCGTGTGTGTGGCACAACCTTACCTTCATGAATCATCATCTCTTGTGCAAAACCACACCCTTCATTATTAGCCGCCATATCAAATTCTGAAGAGTATTGATTGTACAGGAATTTCGGTTCATTATTATAGTATACAAAAGCTCCATTATTCCTTTTACATTTGTACCCCTTTTCACTTTTTCCTCCGGTCACATGATCTCCGGCAATATTTGAATGTTTGAATTCATCAAGAAGTTCACCGGTGAAAGCGGCTTCTGCAAACATTATAACTGATCTATCATCTTTACTTGGCATTTCTCCACATACCAATTCAATATTAGAATATTTAGGGAAATAAATTCTTAGTCCTAATGTATCACGGATTTCCACATTACGTCCTGTATCAAAAACCGTTTCTGTAAATAATTTCTCATCTACATTAAATTTTGGAGAAGTACCAAATGCAAAATCCAAAAACATTTTTGGTCTGGCAAGAACTTCTCTGAGGGTATTCTTAATCCGATTTCTTCGAATGGGAGACGGCTCCGCATTATAACCAATGGCATATAGGTCATTTTTATCAGCCAGGTATATCGCCCTCTCATTATGATATTTTTGAGATATTAAGGTCACGCTATCTAATCTATATATATCTTTTGCTTTGACAATGGAGTTTAATGTCCTTGTTCCGTCATAATCTAGAATAATTCTATCTGCCGGAACTCCCCTTGCAACTAAAGAATCCTTTATTGCCTTTGGTTCATCACAGCCAAATCTATGGTTATCTCTATAATCACCCCCACTGGCGATTATATAATCCACTTTTCCTGCCTTATACAATTCTTCAGTCGATTTTATTCGGTTTTCAAAATAAAAGTTATGAGCACCTCCGGGAGTAATCGGCGATGTTGCCAACAATAATCCAACTTTATTATGTGGTATTTCATTAACATCGTCATATGTCCTGTCGGATGCATTCCAACAAACTATTCCGTATGTAATCAGTAATCCTATAAGGATCACTAATCCAATTCCCAGTGTATACAATATTATTTTCTTCATGACCTGACTAACCCGAGTTCTTTATTTAGAAATTCTGTTATCTCTTTATAATGTGTAGCTATTGCAAAATGTGTCGCATCTTT
>JAFLTR010000036.1:0-337 GCA_022509205.1 Muribaculaceae bacterium
ATCATCGATGGCGACAAAAGTCTTTAGATTTCTCACCGAATCTTCAGCAAGAATATAATCCAGGTCTTTAGTAGTGTGACAAAGATTTACAGAAGCAGTTCCTTTCTTTTCAATTTCTTCAATGAAAGCAATGATCTTTTCATGAAATACTCCTCCCGGATGATGTTCTTCAACCCTTATCTCATCAAGAAGTCCCTTTTTTAGTTCACGGATTCTTTGATCGCTTTCATTTAATGACAGAAGATAATCATTTTTAAAATCGTGAAGAGGCGTGAATCTTTCTTCAAGAATGAAGAAAGAACTCAAATAACCCTGTGAACCATAATAATCAGCCAGA
>JAFLTR010000036.1:347-25751 GCA_022509205.1 Muribaculaceae bacterium
ATACTCCCCTGCTTTTCTCTCATTTAGTTTGGAGAAAAGATCAGCTTGGATACCTTTTTTACGAAAGCCTTCTTCCGACGACATAGGAATCACATAAAGACCTCTAAGTCTGTTTTGCCCGAACCCGAAAAAGAAAGGTATACCGCAAAGAGCGCTGACCACTTTCCCGTCATTTTCCTTATATTCTATAAGGTCCTCACAGAAATAATAATCAAATAAAACCGCAAGGAGGTCTTTTGAATTATGGGTAGTCTTTTCCCACAGTCCCAACAATTTTCTCTTAAGTTCTTCGGCTTCCATATTCCATAAAAAAGTTAAAGCAACAGCAAAAATATAGAAAATATGGAAGAATCACAAGAAAGGAGTTGGCCGGGTTTCCTTATATGGTTAAGCAATACATGTATTTTGTCGGGATAAATAATTTTAATTAAATTTGTGTATTAATTAGATTATTACATATAGATATGAAATTGAACAGAACCTTAATCTCAATAAGTTTGGCAGTTGTTGGTCTCAACGCATTTGCTTGGGGCCAGAAAGGCCACGATGTTACAGCATATATAGCAGAAAATAATCTCACTTCCACTGCGTATGCTAATGTGACAGAGCTTCTCGATGGGAAATCAATAGTATATTGGGCCAACTGGCTTGACAATGCTTCCCACACTCCTGAATATGCTTATTCTAAGACCTGGCATTATAAAAATATCGACGACGGATATGATTATGAAGAAGCCCCGTTGCATAAGGATGGGGATATCGTGAGAGCGATCAACCAGCAAGTAGTGATCCTACAAAATCCGAATGCCTCCAGGACCGACAAACAATTGGCTCTCAAGATTCTTGTGCATCTGATGGGAGACTTACATCAGCCGATGCACATGGGACATGCCAGTGACCTGGGAGGAAATCGTTGGACTGTAAACTATTTCGGTCGCGATTCCAATTTACATTCAGTTTGGGATAGCAGTATTCCCGAGTCTGCACATAAATGGACTTATTCCGAATGGAACGACCAGATAAACAGGGCTGACCCGGCAGAGGCTGCCCTTATAATTGCAAACGGAAGCCCGGAAAAATGGGGAGAGGAAACTTTCGACATCTGCAGAAGTGTTTACACATTAACTCCAGAAGGCACCAAAATAAGTTATGATTATGTGGCCCAATGGACCCCGGTGATAGAAATTCAGTTCCTGAGAGGAGGATTGAGATTAGCCGATGTACTTAACTCAATATTCGATCCAGAATATAAACCCAGCAATACTTTTGTTAAGAAGTAATTTGAAAGGTTCAACTTTTCCGGAAATAGACTTTTCACAATTTATCCTTCCTCCTGTCGATTTAAAAATTGTCAGGAGGAACGGTGTTTTTAGGGTTTTCGATCCTTTAAGGAAAAAATATTTCTGTCTCACTGACGAAGAGTTTGTGAGACAAGTTTTTGTGACTTGGCTTGTGAATGACTTAGGTTATCCCCCGGAATTGATGGCCAACGAGATTGGAATCAGATTGAATGATACTTTTAAGAGATGTGACACAGTTGTTTTTTCCTCTGATGGTTCCCCGTTGATGATAATTGAATATAAAGCCCCTAAAATAAATCTCGATCAAGAGGTTTTCAATCAAATCGTAAGATATAATATGGCTTTAAAAGCAGATTATCTTGTGGTGTCAAACGGTTATAAGAATTTCTGCTGCAAAGTGGATTATGCAAACCATTCGATCACATTCTTAGATAAGATACCCTCTTACCAGGAAATAAAGCTAAAATAATTTTATTGTAACGTTCAGATTACAATTAATATAATAAAATTCCATCAATTAAAATATAACAGACAAACTATTTTCTCATGGCAGAGGAACCGATATACAATTATTTGGAAGAATTGAATCAGCAACAACGTGATGCCGTGGTATATATGGATGGCCCTTCTCTTGTTATAGCTGGAGCCGGTTCAGGTAAAACAAGGGTTCTTACATATAAGATTGTCCACCTTCTGCGTCATGGTTATGAACCCTACAGGATCTTGGCTCTTACATTTACCAATAAAGCAGCCAGGGAGATGAAAGAGAGGATTAGAACTGTTGTCGGGGAAAAAGCTGCTTCAAAATTAGTGATGGGTACTTTCCATTCTATCTTTCTTAATATACTTAGAAGACATTCTGATAGAATAGGTTACAAAAATGGTTTTTCTATTTATGACACAGCCGATTCCAAATCCCTTATAAAAATGATTGTAAAGGATATGGGGCTCGATGATAAGGTCTATAAACCGGCAACGCTTTTATCTGTAATTTCCAATGCGAAAAACAGGCTTACCACGCCGGAACAATACCTGTCAGATCCTGCTTTAATTGATAATGACAGAAGGGCGAAACGGCCTATGACAGGAAAGATTTTTGCTGCTTATTGTCAACGATGCCGGGTCTCAAATGCTATGGATTTTGATGATATCCTGATATATATGAATACTCTTCTCAGAGACAATCCCGATATACTCAGACATTATCAAGACTTCTTCAGATACATACTTGTAGATGAGTATCAGGATACAAATTTTGCTCAGCATCTGATAGTGTCTCAATTAGCCGGTGAAAAAAGAAAAATTTGTGTTGTTGGAGATGATGCACAGAGTATTTATTCATTTAGAGGCGCAGAGATAAAAAACATCCTTAATCTTGAGCGACGTCTTCCGGGACTGAAGATTTTCAAGCTTGAAAGAAATTACCGTTCGACTCAGAATATCATAGATGCAGCAGGGAGTCTGATAGATAAGAATACCTATCAGATGAAGAAAAATGTCTACAGTGAGAACAAACTTGGAGAAAAAATTGAAGTCATATCTGCTTTCAGTGATCTGGAAGAAGCTTTCTTAATTGCAAATCTTATAAATCAGAGCAAATTGAGTCTCCATGACAGTTATGATGATTACGCTGTTCTATACCGAACAAATGCTCAGTCACGTGCTCTTGAAGAATCTCTACGAAAAAGGAGTATACCTTATAGAATTTATGGTTCCCTTTCTTTCTATCAAAGAAAAGAAGTGAAAGATGCAATTGCCTATTTCCGTCTTGCTGTGAATCCTAATGATGATGAATCTCTTAGACGAATAATCAATTTCCCGGCTCGAGGTATCGGTGACACTACCATGAAGAAACTGACTGACGCTGCCATTACTAAATCAATTAGTCTTTGGGAGCTTATTTCTAATGGAAACTTAAAAGAGGTAGGCTTAAACAGTGGTACCATCAATAAAATCACCGCATTTAAGTCTTTGATAGAAGAATTCATAAGAGACAATGAATCCGGTTCCAATGCTTATGAATTGGCTCAATTAATCTATAACCGAACAGGTCTTTTAGCAGAATTCGCTTACGACACCACTCCGGAAAGTATCAGTCGCCACGAAAACCTTACAGAGATAATGTCAGGTTTAAAAGAATTTGTTGAAATCAAGCAGGAGACAGGCGATGGTAAAGGTGATATGCAAACTTTCCTTTCTGAAGTAATGCTGGCTACAGATCAAGACGAAAAAGAAGAAGACAATCAGCCAAAGGTTACTCTAATGACTGTGCACGCAGCAAAAGGATTGGAATTCAAACATATTTTTATTGTAGGAGTAGAAGAAGACCTCTTCCCGGCGGCCATGAGCCAGACTTCTATGGAAGAGGTGGAGGAAGAAAGAAGACTTTTGTACGTAGCTATCACTCGAGCAAAGGATACCTGTACAATCACCTATGCTGGTAGCCGATTTAGAAATGGACAGACAGTTTTGTCAAGTCCCTCCCGGTTCATAGGAGATATAAATCCGAGATTCTTGAATCTTAAAAATTCATCAAAGATTGGGAATAATGAATATTCGGCTGTCAATCCTTATAAAAACTATCAGAACAACCGGTCGGCATTTAACGGCACACGAAATCGATTTTCCGGAAGCAAACCCGCATCAGCTTCACTACCTGGAACGAATCTCCGAAAAGTGACAGATGCAGGTCTTTCTAATGTAGTGCCGCAACATACGCCTGATGAACTTAAGGTAGGCGATAGTATATCCCATCCCAAATTTGGAATCGGAGAGATCATATCGATTGATTCAATTTCCGGAGAACCCTCAATAACTGTAGAATTCCGTGAAATGGGTCAAAAAAAACTATTGTTGCGTTTTGCTAAATTTGATATTTTATAATTTTTATTTTCCAATTAAAAACAACTAAACCTTTGAAATAATCTTGTTCTTTCTAATGATTATTTCCCGAATAACGGTGAGGTCGGATCTTTTTGCGAATAATCAAAGTAATCTTGATGAAAAATCTATTATCGAGATTTTATAAAATTATAATAACAAGATTTAATTATAATTCTTAATCGAAACAGAAGGACTTTCAATTATTAGCTAATTATGGAAATAAAAGATATTCCTACCCCATATTATATTGTCTATGAAGATAAACTTCGCAGGAACCTTGAATTGATTAGAGAGGTGGAACAACGTGGAAATGTTAAAATCATAATGGCTTTCAAGGCAAATGCATTATGGAAGACTTTTCCTGTTATATCCCAATATGTTTCGAGTTCCACAGCAAGTTCCTTAAATGAAATGAAATTGTCTTTGGAATATCTTGGGAATGATGTTCATTCATATTGTCCGGTGTATACAGAAGAAACTTTCCCGGAGTTTTTGAAAGGATCCAGCCATATCACATTCAATTCTTTGACTCAATTCATGAGATTCAGAGAAAAAGTAACGGATTATAATGCAACGGGAGAACGAAAGGTAAGCTGCGGACTTCGGGTAAATCCACAATGCAGTGTAATCGAGACCGATATCTATAATCCATGTCTTCCGGGATCAAGGTTCGGTGTTTTGGCTCAAGATTTACCGGAAATTCTTCCTGAAGGTCTTGATGGATTTCATTTTCATGCCCTTTGCGAATCTTCAAGTTATGACCTTGAGAAGGTATTGGAGGCCTTAAAACAACAATTTGGAAGATGGTTGCCTAATTTAAAATGGTTGAACATGGGAGGAGGCCATTTGATAACACGTAAAGATTATGCCATAAACCATCTTATAGATCTACTTATTGACTTCCATAACGAATTTCCTAATCTTGAACTGATTATGGAACCTGGCAGCGCTTTTACATGGCAAACCGGAGATCTTGTAACTAAAGTGTTGGATATAGTTGAAAACGGTGGTAAAAAAACAGCTATAATTGATGCGTCTTTTGCCTGCCACATGCCTGATTGCTTGGAGATGCCGTATCGCCCTGATATCGAAGGTGCCATTAATGACGATTTGTCTGGCTATAGATATAGATTGGGTGGCAATTCTTGCTTAAGTGGCGATTTTGTTGATGGATGGACCTTCAAAGAGGAGCTGAAATCGGGTGATTTATTGGTACTGAAAGATATGAACCATTACACTACCGTCAAAACTAATATGTTTAATGGAATTCAGCATCCGTCAATATGGTGGAAGCCTTTGAAAGGAGAGCCAGTTAAATTACGAGAATTTACCTATGAAGATTATAAAAACAGAATGGATTAAAATAAAATCTAAATTGATTATCCAGAAAAATACTTAAAGAAAATAAGCGAGCTCCTGCCGGATTTTTTTTTGAGCGGATTTTGGAAAAATCATCCCCTTTATCCTGGAGTTAACAAATAATGGGAAGAACTTTCCCAAACTTCACTCATAAAAATAGTGTTCGGGTATTTATGCGGATAGGCATTAAATCTAATTTCTTTTCCCGAACTTATTGTTATAGAAAAAATAAGTGAGCCTAAGCTACTCAATCATTCTTTACCAATTAAAAAGCAATTCTACCTTTCAGAGCTTGTTGCACCATTTTTAATCCGGGTACAAGATAGATTTCTAATCGTCTGTTTTGTTTCCTATTTTCCATTGAGTCGTTAGGCTTTAAAGGCATTTCGTCACCCAATGCATAGGAAAAAAGATATTTTGTATTAGCTCCGGAATCTTCAAACCAATCAAACACGGAATTTACCCTTTCCAATGTCAGTTGGTCCCGATATTCATCCGAACCGGTATTGTCTGTATGCATCACAAGCATTACACGGAACATATCCGGTTCTTTAAGATACCTTTTTATTGGATTAAGATATTCCTGGGCTCCCGCTTTCAACTCAGTATCGTTAGGATCAAAAAGAAGATGGGCAGGAATAGTTATCAGTAGAACTTCCTTATTCCTAAAAGCTTCCACTCTACATTCTGTTCTTTTGGGATCATATTTCCCGTTCACTAATCGGTTCTTCCCTTCTTTGGCTTGAAATTTTTGAATAAGTGTTGATGCTTTACCGGTTTCAACAGAATTCAACATATCAATGAAATCCATGGCATCAAGTTCTTCTATTCGTTGCTCTTCCTCCTTTTGATGGCTCTTTGCATCGATAGTTATTGGACAAATAATAGAAAAAAAGAAGAGAAGAAAATTAATAATATGTCTTAGCCGAAGATCAAAAATCATTGCGTGGTGGTATTCTTTGATAATAAACTCTAATAAAACAAAAAGATTTTATATAAAATGACAAACAAAACCCTGAAAAGTTTACTCCTAATTATTTAATTCCAATAGACCTTCGGGAAGATTCATTCTTATTAATTTGTGTTCTTCATCTATTTCTTCCACAAAATCTTGATTGGCTGGAAGATAAATCTCCTTTCCTTCAGGACTTTTGATAATAAACAAAACATTGACTGTTGAATCCTCCACGGATTCTACCACCCCTATCTCTTCTCCTGTATCAGCCTTTACGATCTGAAATCCTACATAGTATTCAGTATCTTCAGGATCTTCCTCAAGCCATTCTTCGGAATCCTTAAATAGCATAAATATCTCCTTATTGACAAACTCTGAAGCCATTTCTTCCGAATCTACTCCCTGTAGTTTGACAAGATAGCTTGTGGAACCTTTAGGACGAATTGTTTCCGCATAGAATGGTACCAAAATCCCATCAGTCTCCAGTATTAAAGGATTACCCTCCTTAAAATATTCCACGTCTATATCGGAAATCATGTTCAACTCCCCTTTGAGAGCATGTGTCTTTTGAAATTTACCAATCGGTATTATTTCTTCTCGTCTAATCATCAGTGGGACAATTAAAATTGAATCCTTTTTGAATTTTCTTAGTCTTCAGTGCGAATTATATTTGCACCCAATGCGTTAAGTCTTTCATCGATTCTCTCGTAACCCCGATCAATTTGTCCAATATTTTGTATGAGGCTTGTGCCTTTGGCACTCATCGCTGCTATAAGCATGGCTATACCTGCACGTATATCGGGCGAAACCATATTTGTGGCTCTTAAGAAATTAAATCTTCCGGCTCCGATCACCGCCGCTCTGTGCGGGTCACATAATATGATACTCGCTCCCATTTCGATCAGTTTGTCAACAAAGAAAAGGCGGCTTTCAAACATTTTCTGATGTATCAGAACGCTTCCCTTGGCTTGCGTTGCGACTACCAGGAAGATGCTCAACAAGTCAGGTGACAATCCGGGCCACGGGGCATCTGCAAAGGTCATGATGGAGCCATCCATAAAACTTTCAATCTCATATATATCCTGCTGGTTAATCCTGATATCATCACCGATACATTCCATCGACACCCCAAGTCGCCTGAAAGCATCCGGCATTATGCCTAAATCAGACATTCCAACATTTTTTAGTGTGATATCACTTCTGGTCATAGCAGCCATTCCTATAAAACTCCCCACCTCTATCATGTCTGGAAGAAGTGAATGAGTGGCTCCATGAAGAAATTCAACTCCCTTTATTTTTATAAGGTTAGATCCTATCCCCTGAATATCTGCTCCCATTTTCACAAGCAACTTACATAGTTGCTGAACGTAGGGCTCGCATGCAGCATTATAAATGACAGTTTCCCCTTTCGCCAATACTGCAGCCATTATTATATTGGCTGTGCCGGTTACGGAGGCCTCGTCAAGAAGGATATAATTTCCTCTGAGGCCATCTTCCACATAAAGACTGTAAGACTTGGTGTCAGAGTTGTAATCAAATTTCACACCTAATTTCTGCCAACCGAGAAAATGAGTGTCTAATCTTCTTCTACCGATCCTATCACCTCCGGGACGTGACAAAACTGCTTTCCCGAAACGAGCCAATAACGGGCCCGCTATCATGACCGACCCCCTCAATGACTTCATTTTAAGTCGGAATTCATAAGAATCAAGATAGTCAAGATTTATATTGTCTGCCTGAAAGGTTATTGTCTGATTGTCAATTGTGGATATTTTCACTCCCATGTCGATGAGTAAAGAAATGAGGTTACGTATATCTGCTATATCGGGTATATTGGATATTGTAACCTTGTCGGGGGTTAGCAATGTTGCACATATCACCTCCAAGGCCTCATTTTTGGCTCCTAATGGAGAAAGACATCCTTTCAGACTTCTTCCTCCCTCCACAATAAACGAACTCATGCTACCTCTCTCCTATTTCTTTTTCTTCTTTTTAGCATCCTGGGGATTAGCGACCCCTATATATTCATTTAGCCGATAATTGTCAGGATCTATGTCTATGCTCCCTCCGGAGATTTCGCGGATATCGTTGAAAACCCTGCTATCGATAGCTGTATCGGAATTCACTGAAATAAGGAGTTTCTTCATTTGGTTTGCAACCAGAAAAATCAATTGGTCTTTGTCGACACTCCCCTCCATTTTGGAAATCTCCCGTATCATTCTGACAAGATTGGAGCCATAGACTCTGAATCTGTCAGATTTTCTGGAATAGGGAATTTTATCCGGAGTTATCTTTAATTCATCTTTCTGCAAAACTTCGCATGGGAAATCAATATCTAATTTGAAACCTGAAATCAAATTGATGTGATCCCATACCTTTCTGCTCCCCAAATCCTCGCCGTTTAATTCAGGGAAAAGCTGCACCATCACTTCAGCAATGGCATAAGCGCATTTTGTTCTTTCTTCCCGATCCTCTATGGCAACGCAATAATCCACCATTTTCTGGATATTCCTACCATATTCGCGCATTTCCAACTTGGGAAGTGAGGTATTGTATTCAACCATTTTTATATTCTACTTTTAGGCTGAGTGGCCTGATAATCTTTCAGATAGAAAGGTGTTGCGTAAGCCACATCTGCAAATTTATTTTCATTAAAGTATTTCTGAGACAGAGGAGCCATATATTTTGCATGAGACATTCCATTGCCAAGCCATACTGCATTTTCTCCTTTATAAAGTTGACGGAACTTATCGCATCCATCCCCAATAAATAAAATCTTATCTGCTCCATATATAGCGGAGAAGGAATCAGGAGTAAGAATCTCAGCCCGTGCTTTCTCAACAGGCTGCAGTCTGCAATTATAGACTCCTGTGTAGACTTCCATTCTCCTTGCATCCACCATAGGCACTATCAGCTCGTCGCCCATTATGTCGGGATAACTGAAGATGGCCCTTGCCGCCATCACCTCCAGTGTTGAAAGAGTAATCAACGGTATATCATTACCATAAGCAATCCCCTTAGCTAATGAAAGGCCAATCCGTAGTCCTGTATAAGAACCCGGACCATTTGACACGCTTACTGCATCCAATTTCTCATTTCGGGTTCGCATGTCTGTCATACATTTTTCCACAAATGGAGCGAGCGAACTTGAATGATCCATCTTTATGGAAGATTCAAATCCGATCTTTATTTCTCCTTCGCAGGCCACACACACACTACAGACCGTGGAAGATGTATCGATATTTAGTATATTAGCCATTGTTAACTGCATTTTTATAAAAGGCTTCCACACAGTTCATACCGTCGATTGCTGAAGAGACTATTCCTCCGGCATATCCGGCCCCTTCACCGACGGGATAAAGACCTTCTATATCAACATGATGCAATGTTTCCTTGTCACGTGGTATTCTAACCGGCGAGGATGTGCGTGACTCAAGTCCTATCATAATCCCTTGGTCAGAAATAAATTCTTTACACCTTTTACCTATCTGCTCCAACCCGGATTTCAATCTTTTGCTAATCTCCAAAGGGAAAAGTTGATTGAAATCAGAGGGATAAATTCCGGGAGCGTAGGATGTTTGAGGCAGCTCATCGCTTATTCTTCCTTTCAGAAAATCATTTATCTTTTGGGCTGGAGCTTTCAGGCAACCTCCTCTGTTGTCATAGAATCTTTTCTCAAGATATTCCTGCAAAGCAAGCATCTCTAAATCACCCTCCTGTTCAAAACCCCTTATATCACCCGGATGAATTTCCACCACATACCCTGAATTAGCCCATTTGCCGGATCTGGCCGAAGCTGACATACCGTTGACAACTATTTGACCGGTATCCGAAACTGCCGGCACAATCACACCTCCGGGACACATGCAAAAAGAATATACGCCTCTTCCCTCAGCTTGATTTACAAAAGAATAAGTAGCCGCCGGCAGATATTTTCCTCTCCCTTCTTTGCTGTGATACTGCATCTTGTCGATAAGTGTCTGAGGATGCTCAAGCCTTACTCCTATTGCTAATCCTTTAGGTTCCATCCCTACTCCGGACTCTTTCAACATTTTTATTGTGTCTCGGGCTGAATGTCCGGTAGCCAGGACCACGGGACCTTCTATCTTTTCACCTGTGGAAGTTATTATGCCCAACACTTTGCCGTTAGAGATGAGAAGATTATCCATTCGACAATTAAATCTCACAACCCCTCCACATTCACGAATCTTTTCACGAATCCTCTTTATGATTTTTGGCAACCGATCGCTACCAATATGGGGATGAGATTCTATCAATATATCTTCAGAGGCTCCAAACTGATGAAGAATTTCAAGAACATCTGTTACACTTCCTCTCTTTTTGCTTCGGGTAAACAGCTTGCCATCACTGAATGTACCGGCACCTCCTTCTCCGAAACAATAATTGGAATCCTTGTCTACAACCCCTTTACGACTGATATCGGCTATATCCTGTTTCCTTGAGTCTACATCTTTGCCTCTCTCTATAATTATAGGTTTTATACCAAGTTCGATGGCTTTCAAACCGGCGAAGAGTCCCGCAGGTCCTGCTCCAACTATTATTAGGGATGGAGCATTTTCAGAAAGTTTCCTGTATTCTCGTGTTTTTACGTCTGGCGAGCTCCCATCTTCACTGGATACAGCTATTTCAAGATTCACCTTCACAGGTTTTTTCCTGGCATCAATCGACCTTTTTATTACCTTAAATGACTTTATTTCAATGGATTCAAGCTCTTTCATCTTTAGCAGATGGGAATGTATAACATTATTATCCGCTGCTTGATGAGGCAACAGAGTCAGGCTTACAATACGTCTTTCCTTTTCAGTCATTTTTACTTAGCAAATTTAATTATTTTTTGGGGAGTTTTCATTAGTTTTGTAAAAATAAAAGATTTAGATATGGACAAAGACCGGATTAAGACAGCTTTTCTCTTCGATCTTGATGGAGTCATAATCGATAGCGAAAGTGAATACACGAGAATCTGGTCGCTGATAAATGAGGAGTTCCCAACCGGTATAGAAAATTTTGCAACCAAGATTAAAGGCACTACCCTCTCAAAGATTCTAACTGAAAATTATTCGGATTCAACAACTCGTGAGAAAGTTAAAAACCGCCTTCATGAACTCGAATCCCAAATGGTCTATAATTTCCTTCCTGGAGCTAAAGATTTCTTGGCCACATTAAAACAAAAGTCTATCCCATGTGTACTGGTGACAAGTAGCGACAATAAAAAGATGGAACATCTATGGGAAGAACAACCGAGTCTGAAACAATTCTTCACCCATATTATTACCGGAGATCAGGTGAAAAGTTCTAAACCATCACCCGAAGGATATCTGTTAGGAGCTTCTTTAACCCGGGTAGACCCCAAAAATTGTGTTGTATTTGAAGATTCTTTACAAGGTGTGATGGCCGGGAAAAATTCCGGTGCTTATGTTGTCGGTATGGCGGGAACCCTACCGGTTGAAACTTTGGCACCATATTCGCATATAGTGGTTGAAGGGTTTGATGACCTTGATATTGATGAACTGATCCTAACTTTGACAAATAGATGAGCAACAATAACATACCATTGGCCGAACGACTTCGGCCGGTGACCCTTAATGATTATATCGGCCAGAATCATCTTGTTGGCGATAATGGAATTATACGTCGGATGATCGAGGCGGGAAGAATCAATTCTTTTATTTTGTGGGGTCCTCCCGGAGTGGGTAAAACCACTCTGGCCATGATTATTGCAAAGGCAATAGAGGCTCCGTTTTATACTTTAAGTGCCGTCACTTCCGGTGTTAAAGAGGTGAGGGAAGTGATTGAAAAATGCAGAAATGAAGCAAACGGCATCTTTACAAAATCCCGGCCTATCCTTTTTATAGATGAAATCCACAGATTCAGCAAATCTCAGCAGGATTCTTTACTTGGGGCCGTGGAACAGGGAATCGTAACACTCATTGGAGCAACCACAGAGAACCCTTCATTTGAAGTGATTCGTCCCCTTCTCAGCAGATGTCAGGTTTATACTTTAAAACCGTTGGAATTGCAGGATCTCGATATGCTTTTACAACGTGCTGTTGAGAATGATCCTATTTTAAAAAAAAGAGTCTTTGACATCAAGGAAACAACGGCCCTTTTCCGTTTTGCGGGAGGAGATGCCCGGAAACTTTTGAACATTTTGGATCTCCTGGAACAATCCACCATTGATGAATCAACGGTTATTATTGATGATAGGAATGTCACTGACGTTTTGCAGCAAAATATAGCTGCTTATGATAAAAACGGTGAATTGCATTACGACATTATCTCGGCTTTTATAAAATCCGTCAGAGGTAGTGATCCCGATGCCGCGGTATATTGGCTGGCAAGAATGGTGGAAGGTGGTGAAGATCCCGAATTCATTGCCAGACGACTGGTAATTTTGGCCGCAGAAGATATAGGTCTCGCAAATCCTAACGCTCTTTTACTTGCAAACGCTACTTTCGATGCACTCAAGAAAATAGGTTGGCCTGAAGGAAGAATAATACTTTCTGAATGTACGGTATATCTGGCGGCATCTCCAAAAAGCAATTCCTCATATCTTGCTATCGACAGAGCTCTTGAGGAGGTGAGAAAAAGTGGGAATCTCCCTGTGCCTCTCCATCTCCGGAATGCCCCCACAAAACTTATGGCCGACCTCGGATATCATGATGGTTATAAGTATGCTCATGATTTTACAAACCATTATGTGCAACAACAATATCTACCTGATGGTCTCCAAGGTGCCCGCTTCTGGAATCCTGCGGAAAATCCTCAAGAAAGAAAAATGACCGAACATTTGAATAAAATCCGAAAACCTTAACCTGAAAACGGAATAAATATGTATAAGGCTGAAGACAATCGATATAATGGTGAGATGCCATATAGAAGATGTGGTAGAAGCGGGATACTTTTACCTCTTATATCTTTGGGATTATGGCACAATTTCGGAGGAGTGGATCCTTTTCAAGAATCCGTAAAGAAGATACATTATGCTTTTGACCATGGAATCACTCACTTTGATCTTGCTAATAATTATGGTCCCCCTTATGGAAGTGCAGAGGAAACATTTGGGATGATAATGAAAGATTCCCTAAAACCCTATCGCGACGAACTTTTTATTTCCACTAAAGCCGGCCACGATATGTGGGATGGCCCTTATGGTGAGTGGGGTTCCCGAAAATATCTCATGGCAAGCCTTGATCAGTCGCTGAAAAGGATGAACCTGGATTATGTGGATATATTTTATTCCCATAGATACGACCCGGAAACTCCTTTAGAGGAGACTTTGCAAGCATTGAGTGATATTGTAAGGTGTGGGAAGGCTTTATATGTTGGGATATCTAAATATCCTCCTGAAGCTGCAAGATTTGCCTATCAATATTTGAAGGAGAATAAGACTCCATGCCTCTTATATCAAGGCAAATACAATATATTTGACCGTGAACCTGATAAAGATGGAATTTTGGATGATAGTCAGAAAAATGGATCAGGTTTTATAGCTTTTTCTCCTTTAGCTCAAGGTTTGTTATCAGATCGTTATCTTAATGGGATCCCATCAGATTCGAGAGTTGGAAAGGGCGGATACCTTAAAAAAGAATCCCTGACTCCGGAAATCCTCAATAAAATTCGTAAATTGAATGAACTTGCAAAGCAGCGTGGACAGTCTCTTGCCCAAATGTCTTTAAGTTGGTTATTACAGGATCCCAGGGTTACAAGTGTGATTGTCGGGGCAAGTTCTGTCGAACAATTGCAGAATAATATTGATTCTGTTAATAATCTTGCTTTCTCAGCTGAGGAACTTGAGGCTATTGACAATATTTCACTCTCTTAAACGAGAGTCTATTATAATTGTTACAGGTCCATCATTTATTAGATGCACCTGCATGTCTGCTCCAAACACTCCTTTCTTCACTTCTTTACCAAGCAATGAAGAAAGTTTGGAGCAGAATATTTCATATAATGGCACAGCGAGTTCATGTCCCGCTGCTCTGATATAGCTTGGCCTGTTACCTTTCCTTGTAGAAGCTGTTAATGTGAATTGACTGACACACAAAGCTTCTCCGGAAATGTCAAGAAGAGATTTATTCATAACCCCTTTTTCATCAGGAAAAATCCTAATAGAAGCGCATTTGGATGCAAGCCAATCTGCTTCCTCTTCTCTATCTCCTTTCTCAACACCCAACAAGATAAGCAACCCTCTTTTTATGCTGCTTATCTCTTGGTTCTTTATGAATACAGAGGCTTCATTCACCCGTTGAACAACCAGTCTCATTTCTCCAGTTCCTCCTTCACTATTATTGCATTATTATGCTCCTCATCATGAGATGAATAAAGAAGGGTCACTATCGGTTTTGAGAGCAAAAGCGTCTTGAAAGATTTGAAAGCCGGATTTGATTTTAATTCAGCCCGATATTTCTCCTCAAATTCAGGCCAACGGTTTTCCGGATCTGCATGAAACCACTCTCTTAGGTCGGTAGATGGAGCTATCTCCTTTTCCCACAGGTCATAGTGGAAAGTTTCATGCGATAAACCTCTCGGCCATAAACGGTCGATATAAACCCTAAAACCATCGTTATTGCTATCGGTATCATAAGCTCTTTTTATTTTAAATTGTGTCATAATAATATTTATTTTTCTCTATTTTTTTAACAATACTGATCCTTTTTTGGTTCAGTTCCCCCTCTCCTTCAAAACTAATTTTAATTTTAGAGTATAGACTTGTTAAATAATTAATTTTTATGAAATATTGTTAACTTTGAAAAAATTTATATTGATTGAATTAAAATATGGCTCGAACTACCGTATTAGTTTTTAGTATTGTTCTGTTTTTTAATTTGTTAAAAGCACAATCGTTAAGCGAAATTAATAATCTTCGTGAAAAAGCGGATAGTCTCCACAGCATTGGACAAACGGAAGAGGCTATCAAAACGGGAGAAGAAGCAATAAAACTTGCAGAAGAGAGTGGGAATCAAATTCAAATAGTTGGTACTCATGCAGCCCAGGGAGTCTTCTTAAGATCTATGGGAAGGATTGACGCCGCACTTCGTTCATACGATAAAGCTCTCGAAATAGCAACAAGTGAAACCTTCCGGGAAAATCCAAATCAGGAAGCCATTGAGGAGATAGCTTCCTTATACATCAATTTGGCTGTGCTGAATTTAGATATGCAAAATAAAGATCAAGCAGCTCAAAATGCAAAATTAGCTGGTGAATGGGTTTCAAAAAGTGATGATGCAGAATTAAAAAGCACAATTTTTGGTGTTGTGGGGTCAGTTCTTACCGTATGTGGTGATTTAGAAGCGGCGATGACTTATCAGACATTAGCCTATGACAATGCCCTTGCGTGTAGCGATGAAGAAACAGCATTTCGGGCAGCTGCTTATGGTATGTTATTGTCAGACAGACTTGGAGATAAATCAAAAGCTGAAGAATGGAGAAATAAATGTGTGGAACTAATGCCGAAAATGAGCTCCATAATGGCAAAACTGGTTTATTATCAAGCTGAATGTTCCATTTGTTTGAAAAATAACGATCCCAAAGGAGCCATCAAATGGTTTGAAGCAATTTTAAATACTGAAGGAATAGAGAATCTTCCTTTTATACAATATGATTGCTATAATAATCTTCATTTAGCATATTCCGACCTCGGAGATTTTGAGGATGCCTACAAGACACTTATTAAAAGCAACGAAGTAAGAGATTCTCTCTGGCAACAGGAAAAGGAAGAGAATCTCCGAGATCTTACCATAAAATATGAAACCCAAGAAACAAAACTGGCTTTGATAGAAAGCGAGAAAAAACGCTCTGAGGCATTGATGTGGGTATTTATATCCCTTGCCATATTGTTAGTTTTCATAATAGTATTCATAGTCGTACTTAATAAGAATCGAAGGGAAAGATTAAAGAAAGAGGCGGAATATGCTAATTTAAGAGCAGACATCGGGAAACAATTGACCCAGCAATATATTGAGGGATTGGAGAATGAAAGAGCCCGCATGTCAAAAGAGTTACATGACGGTGTTTGTAATGACCTGCTTGCTATTGAAATGAATATTAAAAACGGATCCCATCAAGAGAATACAACAGAATTGATAAAGTTGTGCCGGGATTCAGTGAGAAGGATTTCTCATGACCTCATGCCTCCGGAGTTTAATTATGCCACAATTGATGAAGTGGTGAAATATTTCCTGAATAAACAACAGGAAGCGAATGAAGGAAAAATAGCAATAGAATATTCTTCAGTTGCAAAAGATGCCCAATGGACAGAAATTCCCGATTTCATGGCATTGGATATTTACAGAATAATCCAGGAGGCTGTTGGCAATTCATTGAAACATTCCGGAGCAGGGAAAATTGAAGTTTCCATGAAATTAAAAGGTAACCATTTGGAAGTGGAAGTAAAAGATGATGGCAAATATAAATTATCTAATACTAAAGGAATAGGTTTGGAATCTATACAAAAACGGGCAAAGGCCATTAATGCGAAAATAGATATAAAGGCCCAAGCAGGAGAAGGGACATCCTTAAAATTGAATTTAATGCTTTAATTTATCATTTTCCCCTATAAAACTACGGAATTCCGTAATTGATTTAATTTTCCGAGCTCTCTAAATTTGCATATTAAAACAATTTGCAAAAAAAGCATTTAAATGACGGAGAGCTCAGTTTTCTCAAAAATGAGAATAGCGGTAGTTGATGACCATGATTTGATTAGGGAGGGGTTGCACTCAATCCTGACAAATAATGGTGTTAACCACGTCGATAAGTTTTGTTCTGCATCCGATTTGATTAATCAAATGGACCTGGGCGAAGCTTATGATTTTTATGTCATTGATTTGGAATTGCCGGATTTGGATGGATTCGTTCTTATCGAGATGATAAGAGCAAGAAATCCGGTGGCTAATATTATTGTCATAACTGTCCATGATGAAATATGGACATTAAGGAAGCTTCTCGCCAGGGATGTCAATGCCATTATTTATAAATCCGGAGAAGGAACTGAAATTATTTCTGCCATTCAATCCATTTTGAACGGCAAGAACTATTATTGTGAATCTGTGCATAAAGTATTGGATTCAGCCGGTGATAATAGTCTGCATCCCACTTCCAGAGAATTGGAAGTTTTATATCAAATTGCTCAAGGCAAGACATCTCGGGAAATAGCAGCGGCTATGTTTGTTTCAGACAACACCATAGAAGCCCATCGTAAATCATTATTTGCAAAGTTAGGAGCTGTGAATGTTGCTGATCTTATAGTTAAGGCGATTGACAAAGGGTATCTCAAAAAAAGCGGAATGAAACGCTGACTCTCTTTATTTAAAAACTTTTTTTCAATTAAAACAAAGCCTCGGGATATTTCCCGAAGGTTTATTATTTAAATAAAATATAAACCTTATGAAAAAAGGATTATTCAATTTTTTATGGACAGGTTTTGGTACCAATGTTACCGGCCTTAGAGCAGTGGGTATGGCTTTAATCTGTGTATTTGGAGTCTTTTTTATCCTTTACTACGGAATCCGGGCCATAGTGAGAGCTTTCAAGAAGAATGAAAGAGAAGATCCAATTTAAATTTCCAATATAACCTCAGTTATGTCCTCCATAAAGACATATTTATTAATTATTCTTGGTATATTTTTATGTACCAACTCTATAGCGGCGCAGAATAAAGCCTATAAAGGCATAAAGGATATCAATCTTGTTGATGAACTTACCGGGAGAAGAAAGACCTTGGTTACCGTTGAAAAAGGTGATACTCTCTATGCTAATGAAGCCACCTATCAATATCTACAGGAAAATGAAGGTAATACCATGCATTACCTGCCATTGGAGTATAAGGGTATAACCGGATATGCAGACTCACATTTGATTTATCCAATAAAATTATCTGATCAAGATACCCTTAAATTTTTACAGACAAAAAGAATAGAAGATCGAACAGTTCAAGAAAGACTTCTTGTGCCGGCCATCGATTGGACGATGAATACCGTGACAGATTTTATGACATGGTTTTGGTTTATTGTATTCTCTTTAGTCGGTGCATTAATATTTTTTGTGGCATCTTTTTCTGATAAGTTGAAAAGTTTTGGCCTAATCATGGTTGGCTTTTCATTATCGGCGGCTTCAATTTGTGAGTTCTTCTATATTTTACATGCCACTCGGTATGTAATATGGTTTGTTTATCCTTCAGTAGTGGGAGGCTGGGGTCATGTAATTCTTAATTTTATTATATTTTCAGCTCTATGCGGGGTTCAAGCCGGTTTATATTATTACTTAGCTTATACCTGTATAACAGGTGATATGCGTTTAAAAGTAAAATTAAATAAAAGAGAAGAGGATTTTGATGATGATGAAGAAGATGATGAATCTCCAAATTCATTCTTTAAAAACTTAGGTGTATTACCTATTCTTATAGGTTTCGCCCTCATGATATTAATGTGGGTAGATTATTTTACCGGTTCTAAAATGTCAGGTACACCCTATATTGTTCTCATAAGTTTATTGGGAGTGGGAGGTATTATAGAATTGGTTTATCTTTTTAAGTATAAAATGTGGACAACCGGCCTTTTGATGCCGATATTTTATATTGTAGGAGGAATAGGCTTAGCGGGAATTGTAATGATTCTGGGTATGCTGGCTGTCTTAATTGTAATTGCAGGTGCTATTTTTGCATTCCTTGCGATTTTAGCAGTAGGTGCCTTAGGCGGTTTGATAGGAACAATCGCTCAAGCAGGAAAAAGAGTTGAGGGATATGATGAATTCGGGAATAAGGTTACCGGAACGATGGATGCATTTGGGGATATCAGAGGGGACGATGGAAAAACATATAAGCAAAAAAGTAACTGGTTTTGAGAAGATATTTTAAATATGGTTTGGAATGAGTGATCGATATGATAATCAATCTTTATCTAAAAAAGAGGGATCAAAAAAGGTAATTTGGAAACCTAAAAGTCTAAAAAAAGATTCTACAGGCACCGTATGTCCTCACTGCGGTGCCGCTGTTAATTCAGGAGATGCAATCTGTATCCACTGCGGACACTCCCTCACTCCGGGTAAGTGTTCGTTTTGTGGTGCGCCAATGAAACCTAATGCAAAGTTCTGCACAAAATGCGGTCAATCAGTGGAGGGAATCAAGTGTCCGCAATGTGGAACACTTAATTCACGTAACTTCTGTCGTAAATGCAACACACCACTCACTCCACGAGCACTGAAAGCCATTGAAGCGGCTAAGAATGACCCTAAATTTAAAGTTGTAGAGAAAAAGGGGCAGGAGTTGGCCGATCTACAGTCTCTGATTGAGGAGATCCAAAAAGGTGGGCCGGAAACTCAGAGTGTTCCACAATTATCAGAGGAAGACCAACAGTTGATAAATGAATATACTTCTTTATTAGATTCCATAGGTATTGAAAAGCCGGATGTAAAATCTGTGGAGAAGCAAGAAGAGACAAAACGCAAGACATACGAAGCCAAGGGAATGTCTCTTGAAGACATAATGAAGGCTTATAAGGAGAAGGCTGCGGAAATGGATGAGGCTTTGGCAAACCTCGTTCCTCCACCGGAATTTACTCCGGAAGAACAGAGAGATTATTATTCTGCGAGGAAGATAGCGAGATTGGAACAACCCATTCCGATGTTGTGGAAATGCAATCTTTGCGGTTGTCTTCACCCCTGTCCGAGTGATTGTGCAGAACCTCAGTTAGGGGGGGTGTGGGTAACTGTTTCAATGGAAGAATTTATGGCCAGTGGAGCACGTTTCACAGACCCTGCAAAACTAATTATCGATTAAGAAACTAAAGAAAAAATGACAGACGAAGATAAAACAATAGGTGGTAGAAGGAACAAAAGGGAGGATCTCCGGGATGTACACTCCACCGGTCGCGCCTCAGGGCGTGGTGGAAATCAGGAAGCAGATGTTCATTCCACCGGTCGTGCCTCAGGTCGTGGCGGAAATCAGGAAGCAGATGTTCATTCCACAGGTCGTGCATCAGGACGTGGAGGAAATCAGGAAGTAGATGTACACTCTACAGGTCGCGCCTCAGGACGTGGTGGGAATCAGGAAACAGATGTCCATTCTACAGGGCGTGCATCAGGACGTGGCACCGGACCGGTTAACAATGATTCCGGAGATGGTCATTCCACAGGTAAAGCAAACCCGAGGGGGAATGATGAAAATATAGATTTAAAACCTTTCGAACAGAAGAATTCCGTAAATATTACAGGAAATACCTCAAGCGTTGCGGCCACCGGAAAAATGAAATGGCCCGGTGTTTTCATTCTCGAGGGAATAAAATATAAAAACGAAGGAATATTGTCTGATTCCTCCGGTGAAGCAATTGTTTTTACCGTGTCACGTGACGGTAAGAAATTTGCTTTGAAGTTATATTATTACGATCCTGAACATCGTCCCAATCATAAGATTCTTGAAAAAATACGTCAGCTTGGAAGTAGCGGACTTTTGGTGCCCATTGTAAGTCATGGCGAATGGAATAATCCTGACCTTCCGGGCGAAAAGAATGACTATGAATTGATGGAATTTTGTGAAGGTGGTTCACTTGATGGTGTAATTCTTGAAGGGAACGAGAAGGGCTTAACTGAAGTAGCGGTTAAGATGGGGGCGGCCATTGACTTCCTTGCAAAACATGGGATCCTTCACCGTGATATAAAACCAGCCAATTTCTTTTATAAAGACAAAGCCAAGACACAGATAGTGCTGGCTGATTTTGGAATTTCAGTGGAATGTCCGGAAGGAGGGTTCGTTAAAATCGACGAGATGCGTTCTCCGGTATATGCTGCGCCTGAATTCTATACCAATGTACCCGGCGAACCGGCCGAGGTAGGTGTGGAGAGTGATTACTTTTCCTTAGGTGTATCCCTTCTCTGCCTATGGATGGGAAAGGCAAAACTCACTGCGAATGAATCGAAATTGCTTCGAGCCAAACTGAATGAGACATTGCCGATGCCAAGCGACATGTCTCACCACATGGTGTCGTTGCTTAAGGCATTGACACGCCTGAAGATGGCTGACCGTGCCAATTTCGAAGATATCAAGAGATGGGTTAAAGGTGAAGATCTTGACAATGAAGGTCAGGGAGAGGTGAATTCCGGTTTCCAGGTGGTGTTTAATTCTGCCAAAAATCAAGTTGCTCATTCACCAGCAGAATTAGCCCATTATCTCTTGGAGGATAAAGTGTTAGGTAAGAAATATCTCTATTCGGGAAGAGTAACGAAATGGCTGGAAGAAACAGGCAGAAATGAAATCGCAGTAAATGTAGAGGAGGTAGTTGAAAAAATCTATCCCCGGAATCAGGATGCCGGTTTGATGACCATAGTTTATATGCTCGACCCGTCGATGGATTATGTCAGCCCCGAAGGAACTCACATGACCGATCCGGCGGAAATTTCTAAATATGCCATTAAACACTTAAATGAAATGAAATCTGAAGTGTTGGAAGACGACACCAACCTTAAGATTTATTTCAAGGCTTTGAAATTGGATAAGGTGTTGGATCAATTGGATGATTATCTGATAGATGATAATTTCGACACCGGCGACTATGATCTCAATGCCTATCTCGCAGCTTATTATCTTGCGGAGCAGTTTAACGACCTGCCACTACCGGTTGAAGTTCGCGGCACTTTTGAATTTGCAACAACTATTGATGAACTGTTTGGTTACATTCAAGAAGATGGTGGCTATGTAAATGATACAAATGAGGCAATGCTTAAGTCTCCGGGGTTTATTTTATGGTTAGCCTATAGAGACCCGGCATTGGCAGGTAAAATAAGGAAACTGATCGACAGCAGCAATGATGATGTAGAATCCATTTACTATCAGTCTGACTCTCCTTTTAGAATTCTATATGAATTGGATCCCAATGTAGATGTTGATTTTAATACGGAGGAAGATTCGGAAAAACGGGTTTATACAATTCAAGAGGTAGGGGAATATCTGGCGGATTTACTCACAGATTGTCAGACCGGAAAGGATGATGACGGCATGTTGGTGGCTTTCTTCGAAGATATGGACGGAAGTTATATCGGAGACTATTTGCGTGCCCGTGGGGAAGCATACTTTAACTTCCTGAATTGGAACAGATATTGTATGGACGTTGAAAATGAGGAGAACATTCAGAAAGCGGGTCCGTATGACACAGTGATAGGCGCCTATAAGTCAGTTGCCGGGTTTTTAGGGAAAGCACCTACTTATACCTTGGATGGGAAAGTAATTGATTCACCTGACCAATTGAAAAATTTTCCTAAGGAGGTAGTAGCCAAAGCTTTGGGAGGAGATAAGAATGAAATGCCTACCGGAGATGGCACTCCAGTAGCATGGCTTGACGCATGGTTAACAGTCTTCTTCCAAGAGAATCCCAAATTAGATCTATCCAAAAAGTTCACCTATGAAAAGGAGACGGCCAAATATATAGAATTTATAAGCAAGTTAGATCCCAAAGATTATTATGCCCAGAGATATAACAAGGCAATAAAACAGATTGATTCAGCTTCTAAAAAACTTGAAAAGAGCGATAAGAAGGTAAAAAGAAATAGAATTTTCTTCCTTCTTCTTGCCGGTATACCCACCCTGATGATATTAGGATTGTCATGGTTTTTTGCAATACCGGATGTCAATCCAATTTCCGGGAATTTCTTGGCTACATGGTTTATCTGTTTCATAGCTATTGCAATATGTGCCGGAATTTTGTTTGAAGGTTTCTTCGGCTCTTTGTTGCCCGGGGCGATCGGTGGGTTGATAGTGGCAGGAATAGCGTGGGCCGGTTTTGCCTGGTTCCCCTCAGTATTATATTTCATTGTGGGAGCTTTAGTCTTGGGTGGCGCAATTTTCTCGATTGCATCTTTGTTCCGACGTGATAAGGTAGATACCGGAGGTAAAGTAATTTCGGGCAATATGTTTGAATATCGTCAGTTAGATGCCTTATATTTCACTTTTAGAGATACTGATGAGAAAAACGTTGAAAATGCACTTACTCTTTATTCTCAAAAGCAAAGAAGTTATGACAAGGAAACCCGAAGTGGCATGGCCTCGGTGGGTTGGTTCTGGGCTGCACCTGTATGGATGATATTCCTTATCTGGTTTTTTGCGACACCGGAGTTGAGCGGCCATTATTCATGGGTGAATGGCAGAGTTGGAGAAGAAAAAGTAGTTGCCGGCCAATGGGTGCTCGGTACTTGGGAATTCAAAATACCGACCGGCACAAAAATATTATGTCAAATTGATACAATAGAGGATGGGAAAAATATCTACGGTACGATAAAGATAGGTAATCAAGCTCCGGTCCCGGCTTTAGGATGGGTGCGCAGTAAAAAGGACACTATTCCGGAATCTTTTAGTTTCATGGTTAAAACCGGATCTTACAACAAACAAAATCTTGATGCGGAATATAATTCCAGAACTAAGGAATGGAGAGGATTATACTATGACAGGAAATCTATAGCGAATGAAGTGATTTTCACGAAAACCCCTTTAACAACTACAGACAAGGGTCAAAAATCAACATCTTCTTCTTCAACACAAAAGCAAGCTCCGGCAAAGAAAAAAGAAGCGCCGGTGGTAAATATTGAAGAACCTACGGAGGAAATAATTATAGAAGAAGCCCCTCAGGAAGTTAATGAGGAAAAACCATCTTCAAGTAATATTCTTGGAGAAGACACAATGAAATAAAAAAAACCTTAACAGAAATGAAAAAATATTTTGTGTTTTTAATCTTAATTTTAACCGGCATATCATATTCTTATGCTGAGAACCAAAAATATGTAATTTCCGACAAATCAGGAAAGACAAGATTAGTGCCTGTGGCACCCGAGGGAGATAAATGGAGATGGAACGGAAATGATATATATGTAGAAAATGGTGCTGAAGTAGAGGGATTTCAAGTTGAAAAAAACCGATCCTTGAATTACTCAGGTTCGCCTTATGTATACAGAGAATGTACTATTGTAAAGTATGAAGGTAATTATTATGTGGTTCCTTTCCCGGAAAAAAGTCTTAAAGCTGTAAAAGAAACAGGAGAATTAACATCTGATTCGGGGTTAGGTATAAGAAATTATCTTAGCAACACTCGTTTAGGAGATTTCTATAGGACACCGTTGCCAGGTTTGCTGGCTTTGTTATGTGCCTTCATATCAGGTATAATTATTTTCTATTTTATATTTACCGGAAAGGAGAATGAAGTAATAAGTTGGTTATTCGCAATGCCTCTTTGTTTCATTTCACTCCTTGAAATTGGTGCAGCTTTTTCAGTAGGCACGGATGCAGCGTGGTGGGTGAACCCTGAAGATGTTGGATACTGGATTGCTACGCCCCTTCTTATCCCATATGCCATAGTGGCTGCTTTAATGGTTTTTTCGTATAAATTATATGGAGTGTTGGGTCATGTAGATGGTATCGGAAATCTTGTGATATCCATCTTGTTGTTTATTGGAATCGGTCTTACAGTGATTTCTTCAATTTTTGTGGTAATAAACTTCCTGTTTGCAGCTTGTCTCTTAATTTTTGCAGGTTGGTTTTTTAAAGGAGTGGATGTTAAGCATTCTGATGGAAGTTCCACAAACTTCGGACCATTAGGTAATTATAGAACTGACAGAAACGGAAACACAACGCATATTAGATGATGAAACAGTGTGATAAATGTAACAAGGATAACCGTGAAGAAGCAATCTTTTGTCGCTTCTGCGGTGAAAAACTTCCGAAGGTAGAAGAAATTACGGTCGGAAAGGGAGGTAGAAGGAAAATAAAACGAGAGAAAAAGGATGATCTCGATGCAATCATAGGCCTTGATCAAAAGAAAGAACAGATAAGAGAATTTGTTACGACTATCCTTGCCTTAATGAAACAAAGAGGAAAGTCGGTGTTGAATACTATAAATTCAAATATACTTG
>JAFLTR010000037.1 GCA_022509205.1 Muribaculaceae bacterium
TGATGTGGATGAAGAGGGTAAACCATTTAAGAAACTCTTGAAAGACACTTCTGTAGGCCGTGTGCTCTTCAATCAGTATGTGCCTGCCGAAATCGGATATGTGAATGAGATTATCTCCAAGAAATCTTTGAGAAATATCATCGGTAAGGTAATCAAGACTTGTGGTGTCACTCGTTCCGCTCAGTTCCTCGACGATATCAAGAATCTGGGATATAAGATGGCATTCCGCGGAGGCCTTTCTTTCAACCTCGGCGATGTGATCATTCCGGATAAGAAAGAAGAATATGTGGCTGAGGGAAATGCACAGGTTGAAGAGGTGCTTGCCAACTATCAGATGGGTCTTATCGGTGATAAAGACCGTTATAATCAGGTTATCGATATCTGGACTCATGTCAATAAGCGTGTGGCCGACACTCTGATGAAGGAGATGGAAGAAGACCAGCAGGGATTCAACTCAGTCTATATGATGCTTGATTCCGGCGCCCGTGGTTCAAAAGACCAGATCCGTCAGCTCTCCGGTATGCGTGGTCTTATGGCCAAGCCGCAGAAAGCCGGTGCAGAGGGTGGTCAGATCATCGAGAACCCGATTCTTGCAAACTTCAAGGAGGGTCTGTCGGTGCTTGAATACTTTATTTCCACCCACGGTGCACGTAAAGGTCTTGCCGACACCGCATTGAAGACAGCCGATGCCGGATATCTTACCCGTCGTCTTGTCGATGTGGCTCATGATGTGATTATCACCGAAGATGACTGCGGAACCCTCCGTGGCCTTGAATGTCGTGAAATCAAGAACAATGAAGAAGTTGTGGCTTCTCTTAGCGAGAGAATCCTCGGCAGGGTATCGGTGCATGATATCGTAGATCCGTTCAATCCGGAAGATGTAATTGTACGCGCCGGAGAGGAGATTACGGAAGCTATAGCAGAAAGAATCGAGAAGTCTCCGATAGAATCGGTTGAAATCCGTTCTGTATTGACTTGCGAATCCAAGAAAGGTGTATGTGCGAAATGCTACGGCCGGAATCTCTCCAACCATCGTATGGTGCAGAAAGGTGAGGCAGTGGGTGTTATCGCAGCCCAGTCGATCGGTGAACCGGGTACGCAGCTGACCCTCCGTACATTCCACGTCGGTGGTGTTGCAAGCAACGTTGCCGCTGTGAAGGATGTCACTTCACGTTACGATGGTAAACTCGAAATCGATGAACTCCGCACAGTCAAGAATAAAGATAATGTTGACGTTGTAGTGGGTCGTCTTGCTGAAATGAGAATCGTTGAGCCAAAGTCGGGCATTGTATTGACAACCGCCAACATTCCTTACGGTTCCAAGCTCTATTTCAAAGATGGAGATATGGTGAAAGTGGGCGAGATGATCTGCGAATGGGACCCCTTCAACGCAGTGATTGTAGCTGAAGAGGGTGGTAAGGTCCACTTCGATAATATGGAAGAGGGCATCACTTTCCATACAGAGAGCGATGAAGGCACCAACCTGAGCGAAAAGATAATCATAGAATCTAAAGACAGGGCTAAAGTGCCGTCAGCTCAATTCTCAGATGCTGAAGGAAATATCGTCAGAACTTACTCTCTGCCTGTAGGCGCTCATCTTCTGATAAACGAAGGGGATGTGCTCACTCCCGGTGAAGTGTTTGTGAAGATACCTCGTTCAGCAGGTAGCGCCGGTGATATCACGGGTGGTCTCCCACGTGTCACCGAGCTCTTCGAGGCCCGCAACCCGAGTAATCCTGCAGTGGTAAGCGAAATAGACGGCGAGGTGAAATTCGGCAAGATCAAGAGAGGTAACCGTGAGATCACAGTCACTTCCAAACTTGGCGAAGTCAAGACTTACCTTGTGCCGTTGTCAAAGCAGATCCTGGTTCAGGAAAATGACTTCGTGCGTGCCGGCACACCGTTGTCCGACGGTCTTATCACACCTGCAGATATCCTCAACATCAAAGGCCCGACAGCCGTTCAGGAGTACATCGTGAACGAGATACAGGACGTTTATCGTCTGCAAGGTGTGAAGATCAACGACAAACACTTTGAGGTAATTGTTCGCCAGATGATGCGAAAGGTGAATATCCTGGATCCGGGCGATACAAGATTCCTCGAACAGCAGGTTGTAGACAAGGTAGAATTCATGGAAGAGAACGACAATATCTGGGGTAAGAAAGTCATCACCAACAAGGGAGACTCCACTACCTATGAGAACGGTCAGATCATCACAGTGAGGAAACTCAGGGATGAAAACTCTGCCTTGAAGCGTAAAGACCTTCAGCCGATGGAGGTGAGGGATGCTGTGCCCGCAACATCCGAGCAGATTCTGCAAGGCATCACCAGGGCAGCTCTTCAGACATCCAGCTTCATGTCGGCTGCTTCCTTCCAGGAGACTACCAAGGTGCTTAACGAGGCTGCCATCCAGGGCAAGACCGACAATCTTGAGGGTATGAAGGAGAACGTGATTTGCGGTCACCTGATTCCTGCCGGAACCGGTCTGCGTGAATACAACCGTCTCGTCGTGGCCAATAAGGATGAGTATGCAGCCCTGCAACTCACCGATAATCCCGAAGAAGTGATTGTCGAAGAAGTCATAGAAAGATGATTTATACTATAGTGTAGGATTGTAGTGACACCTCGCGCAGCGTGGAGTTAAGTGTAAGACACTGTCTACAACCTTCGCAAATCATATTGGGTCGGATGAAAAATCCGATGAACCCCGAAAGTTAAGATAAAAAACTTTCGGGGTTTTTATATGATAAAATCCTATAGACAACAATAAAAATCGAAAAATATGAAAATAAAAAATAGAGTGTAACCGGCCCTTTCTTTTAGGAGCTTATCACTGAAGATTGCCAAATTTTCAGTAAATTCGCAAATCGATAATAGAATTAAGAGCAATGGTAGATAAAATTGAGGCTATCCGTAAGGAAGTGGAGGAGATAAAGGCAGAAACGTTAGCCAAAGTTGAAGATTTCCGTCTTAAATATTTGAGTAAAAAGGGTATTCTTTCCTCATTAATGGAGGAGTTCCGAACCGTTCCCGCCGAACAGAAAAGAGAACTTGGTCAGAAACTCAATCAATTGAAGATGTTTGTGACCGACCGGTATAACGCATTGAAAGAAAATGCCGGGAATGCCAATTCTACCGATATTTCCTCAATCGACTTGACAAGGACATCAACTCCGATGCCGGTGGGGAGTCGTCATCCCATTTCGATTGTCAGAAACGATATCCTCAAAATTTTCTCAGATATGGGTTTCACGGTGGCCGAAGGTCCGGAAATAGAGGATGACTGGCATGTGTTTTCCTCCCTTAATTTCCCGGCCGATCATCCGGCAAGAGATATGCAGGACACTTTCTTCATTTCCCGCAATCCTATCGATGTGCTTTTAAGAACCCACACTTCATCCGTGCAGACAAGGACGATGGAGAAAAATCAGCCACCCATCAGGATCGTTTGCCCGGGAAGAGTATATAGAAACGAGGCAATTTCTGCTCGTGCCCATTGTTTCTTCCATCAGGTAGAAGGCCTATATATCGACAAGAATGTGTCATTCGCCGATCTGAGGCAGGTGCTTCTAAATTTTGCCCGTCAGATGTTTGGACCCGAAACCAAGATAAGGTTGCGACCCTCCTATTTCCCATTCACCGAACCCTCTGCAGAAATGGATATAAGCTGTGACATCTGCGGAGGCAAGGGTTGTCCATTCTGTAAGGAAACCGGTTGGGTGGAGATTCTGGGTTGCGGAATGGTAGACCCGAATGTATTGAAGGCCTGTGGAATCGACCCGGAGGTTTACTCCGGTTATGCTTTCGGTATGGGTATAGAAAGAATCACAAACTTGAAATACAAGGTGAAAGACCTTCGTATGTTCAGCGAAAACGACGTGAGATTCCTTTCTGAATTTGAGTCCGCGCGATAATTCCCCGTTCCAGTCTCAGGGAGTCTGAACATTGACACATTTATTTAACTTGTGAAATCATAACCATAAAATATATTCCGGAAAGACGGGAGAGCCGACATGACGATAAAGGAGAGATATGAGGGGATAATAAATTGGTTTTCGGAGACCATGCCGTCACCCACCACCGAGCTTGAATATGACAGTCCGTTTCATCTCCTGTTGGCTGTGATCCTTTCGGCACAATGCACCGACAAACGGGTTAATATGGTGACCCCCGCACTTTTCGATGCATTCCCGGATCCTCATTCTCTGGCGCAAGCTACCGAGGGAGAGGTCTTGTCTTTTATAAAAAGTGTTACCTTCCCTAACAATAAGACGCGCCATCTAATTAGGGCGGCGCAAATTCTGGTTGAGGAATTCGGTGGTGAGATGCCTTCAGATATCGACAATCTGATGAAACTGCCCGGGGTAGGACGCAAGACCGCCAATGTGATGCTTGCAGTGGTATGGAACAAATCGGCTATGGCTGTCGATACCCATGTGTTCAGGGTAAGCAACCGTTTAGGTCTGACCAATAATTCCAAGACCCCTTTAGCCACCGAAAAGACCTTGGTGAAATACATACCCGAAGAAAAGGTGTCTACGGCCCATCATTGGCTTATTCTTCACGGGCGATACGTCTGCAAAGCCCGGACTCCCGACTGTGAGAATTGCGGACTCACAGGCTTCTGCAAATTCTATTCCTCACCCCGGTCCACCAAATCCAAAAAAACTTCCAAAACCATAAACTCCACAAAATCTTCTAAAGCCTCAAAATCCTCAATCTCATCTAAATCCCCCAAATCAGGAAAAAGCTGATTGCTTTCCCAAAAGAAAGTCAAGTTGCCGTAATCAGGGAAACATATACTTATCTTCAATCACTTGATTGAAGACCTAACTCTCTTTTTTATAGCGAATTTTTAACATTTTTTATTTTAATATCAAAAAAATAAATCATATCTTTGAAATTTAATGTCTGGTAAAACCCTTTCAGAGGTCTCTGAGAAGTTGACTTAAATATGAAATCATTTAATTTTATAAAATCTACATACCTTAAATCTAATATAATTTCCGCTCTTTTAAAACCCGGAAATATTATTAAATTTATTTCTATTTTGTTGATTTTGCCATTTAATATTCTGTATATGGCCTGTAATCAGCAAGATAATGAATTAGGAGGGGTGAAAAGTGAAAATGAGACCAATAATCCTTTATTCCTTTCGATAAAAATTTCCGGCCCTCCAACCCGAAGCACAACCGACAACACAAAACCCGGCGATTCATCCGATGGAATTATTGAGGGTGAAATAAATGAAAACAAAATTGAAAGTGCGAGCGTCTATTTTTTCGATTCTGCCACAGGTGAAACCATTCATTCTTTCTCTGTTGACAATGAATTCGGAAAAATAGAAGAAAAAGATGATTCCAATTCCTCGTTTAATATTGTAACAGAAGTGACAGAAGACCTACTAAAAAAATTAGTAGGTAGAAATTTTAATATCTATATTTTAGCTAACCCAATTTCATTACCTGTCTTCCAAGATGAAACCACTTTCTTGGCGACTACCATTAACTTCACCGGTCTTGATGCAAATCCACTGAGACCATTTAGCACCGGAACCGAGGGACAATTGAGTCCAATGGCAAATGTTGCTAAATATACTGTAGCCGATCTGGCAAATTACCCTAAAGGCGACATTATTTCCATTCAAGAACTCAAAGAAGTTTTTAGAGAAGTTTTTTCAGTTAATTATGAAAATGGACGTTTGTGGAAAATTGGGCAAAATATCCCCTTGCAACTTGAAAGGCAAGTGGCCCGAATAGATTTTAAGGATGTAAAAAACAATGGATTTATCTATCCATTATCAGGAGGTCAATGTAATGCAACAGGAAATTCTGAGGTTTACCTAAAAATAGTTTCTCTTCAATTATTTAATGTCGGGAAAGAATCCTATACGTTTAGACATACACAACCTTTGTCAACCTCCACGGGATCTGAAGACGGTGAAATACGTCCTTTTGGAAGTGAGAAAGGGAGTGCTCCCGGTTTCTATAACTGGATTGCTGATTGCGACTGGAGTAAAAAATATTCCGGTTCCAATTCTTACTCCTATTTCCATCAAATGTCATCATCCACCGGGTCCGATGGTAAGGAACAATGGAAATTCACACCTATTACCCCCACGACTGCATATACAACGACTGCAGCCTTAAAAGCTTGGCTTAACACCAACCGAAAGCCTTCAGATGAATTTGCTCCCTGGTATTATGTCACCGAAAATACCCTACCCTCCGTTGATCTCATGAATATTCGGTTTGCAACGGGCATTTTATTCCGTGTTTTAGTTTGCAATTCATCCGGAAATCCTCTTAAGGTGGATAATGATGGAGATCTAATTATTACGATGCCTGAAGGAGTCAGAACTGTGCTGGCAAAAGAAAATGCCAAGACCGATCCGGCCAACACCTCTAACATCTTGGAACCGGCCGGATATTATCTAACCTATAAATATCTTATTGAACATAATCTTGAAAAGACCGGATCTGTCAACGGCTCAACTGGCGGTAAGAATTCCTATGCACCAATGCAAGTGGGGTTGGTCAGAAACAATGTTTACAGAATCAAGGTAGAGGCTATTAATACTCTCCCCGATCCTGATTTCGGAATGGAGGTCTATTCCTATGTTATACCTTGGGAACTACGCACTGACGATAATGTTCTTTTGAAATAAGAAACATGAAAAAACTACATATAAAAAAATTAGTAAGGACACTTTTAATTGTCTCATTACTATTTATTACTCTATTCTCTTGTGTAGATCATAACCTCAAAGATGATCCAGTATCTCCAGATGCTTCCGAGAGTGTGACACAAAAGAAGCTGATCATAGAGTTACCCCTCACCTTGGGCACGATTGCAGATACCCGAGGCACCACTAATGAAGACGGGTCTTCATCTGAAGGCCAATACCGTGCCTACAGGAATGAGAATATTATGAAGGGGGGATTCTATTTGTTTGTTCAGGCTTGGGAAGAAACTTCAGGTGAAGGAGGGAAATATGTAAATAAATTCACAGTTCATTATGCAAATGACTTGGATTTCAATGGATTGGAAGATGTTCATCAAGACCATATACTTGTGCCCTTGACTCTTACTCCCTCTCAATTGAAAGCAGTGGCCGGTAATGAAAAAGTGAGATTTTTCATTATCAGCAATATCACGGATAATGCCCTCAAGTATAAAATAAGAGTAGGGGATGATAATCATTCAGCAAATTTTCTGAATGGAGGTTTTGACCCTGATGCCTATCTTATAAACCTATACCCCGGAAGGGATCAGGAATGGGGTTGGATGGGATTGTTTGAGCCAAATGGGTCTTATGTACCGTTTGTAAGTAAAGATGAAAATTTAGTTAGTTTTGCAGGAATAACTGAAGAGGATGTAGATGAATATATCCGGGATATGGAATCAAACTCGGCTGAAGACTCCGAAGTTTTAAGCAAAATCCAGAATGTGTTGAAGGATCTTTTGAAATATGAAGATTTGAATGGACAGCAAAAGATTAGTCCTTTGAAACTTGAACGTGCAGTGGCACGTGTGGATTTTTCCGATGGTAGTCCATGGCCAGAAAAACCGGGGTTTTATCCCCTTATAGAGGATGAAGAGAATGAAGTTTTCTTTTATGGGAAACTCACCAGGATTGATCCTATATCCGTGCATAAACGCACATATATATTCCGCCATACATCCCCCGGGGATACGGATGGAATATTCTATGATAACGGCTATACGGTAAATCTGTTTGGGGAGGAAAACGGAGATAATCCTGAAATATATAATTGGATCATTGATCCGGATGCTGAATTCAAAAAGGAACAAAGTGAAAATTGGACGTTTGGATATCCCGAACCTCAGATCCAGGATTATTTTTTCCAAAGTCTCAAGGTAGGTGACCATACGTCTATTACCAGTAATTCCTGGTGTACCGATCTTTTACCATATACCGGCACGGAACCATTCGATGGTAATGAGAATAATTGGGAATGTATAGCAGAAAAAGGACACAAATATCATCTTTTCCATGATAATTATGTAGACAGATATCTCGTGGAGAACACCGGTAAAATTTATTACCCATGGAGATATCTTCCGGAAAATGTTTTGCCCTCGCAGAAGGCTATGATAAGAGGTCTCTCTTCCGGTTTGAGGTTTGAGGTGGCTCTCTATGATAAAGACTTTAAGGAACTCACCCTGGAAAATACCCAGGCTATGATTGATAGATGGAATGAAAAAAGAGCGAAAGATCCAACATTCCCATATTTTGCGGAATTATACTATAGTTCAACTTTTCATGAGAATACTTTAAGAATAAGAATCGGAGAGGATGAAATTGACGAGGTGATCTTAGTTACAGAAACTTCTCCTAACTCCTCTAAAAGTCTTTATAAACTTTATTACACCTACTATTTCCGCCATAATGCTCTCAACGATGCAGATCATAGGCTGGAGGGTATGCCTATGAAGTTTGGTATTGTCAGAAACAATATCTACAGATTGAGCATATCCGGTTTCAATGGGCTTCCACGTGCATACGAACCTACGGATCCCGATGAGCCTGAAGAGGAGTATGGTATAAAGGTTAATTGTGATATTCTGCCTTGGGGCATTAGAAGTGATGAAGAGATAGTTTTGGAATAGTCTTGTTTTGTCCCATTTATGAAAAGCAAACTCTTATTATGAGTATGAAAAAAATCTTTAAAAACATAATAAAATACCAATATCCGGTCATTGCTTCTTTGCTGATGATTCTGCTATCATGTAGCAATGATAGAGAGCCGGAAAGAATAGGTCAGGAAAATCTTGATGGCGAAATTTCCATACCTTTGAAACTAACCCTCTTCTTGCCCACCTCCATGATGACAAGAAGCGAAACTGATGTCGACGGGAGTTCTAAAGATATTCCCAATACTAAGGAGGGTATCGGAAATGAAAATATAGTTGATAACCTAACCCTTTATTTCTGCACTTTCGAAGAGGTGGAAGGAACTGTAAAGGAAACCTTTCAGTTTGTAGTTTCCACCAAACAATCTATAGATTTTGGAGAAACAGGCTCCGACACAAAAACAATCCTTATCGATATCAAGCCTTATGATCTCTTGAAGATAGCGGAAAAGGAGGCGGTGAGAATTTATGTAGTGGGGAATTTGGATGAAAGTCTAAATTTTGACCCGGCAATTCAAAATATATCCGGTTTGACTCAATTCGACCCAATGTTCGGGTATTTCTCTTTATTAAAGGAAAGTTCCCTCGCTTTGGTGCCACCCCTCGGCTCCTCTGATACTTCTGAGAAGGGTTATCGTGTGCCCGTCACAAATAATGAAATGCTTGAATTTGACTTCACCTCTCTTTCCTATCAGGATGTGGATGATTTGTTCAAACAGAATAGTAATGCTAACCTGCAGGTTGTGGTCAATCGCGTTGAGAAATTTTTGCAGACTGTCATGGCCAATAAGACAGTGCATCTTATGAGAACCTTTGCACGCGTTGATTTCCGTGATGGCACAGCCGGCCTCAACGGCAATGGCAAACAATTTTACAATTTGAATCCAAGCGACCCAAATTGTAAGGTATATGGCAAAATTGTGGGGATAACTCCTTTCAATATCTCAAGAAAAACTTTCCTCTTGCCCCATACTGCTAAGGGAAATTATAAGGAGGTGCCGTACCATGAAAGTCAGGAAGCTCAGGGTTCATCTATCTACAATTATGATATCGACCTCTTTGGGAATGAAAATAATAATCCTAATACAACCGGATCAGAAAATGATTCTTATACATGGGTAGCAGATTATGACTGGCGTCAGAAAAGATTCCTCACTTTGAATTGGAGTGAGAATAATGCGTCTACCAATCTTTTTTATTTTAACCGACCGCGCCAAACTTCCAACGATATTAATATCGATCCCGGTTTTGAAACCACATATCTCGAAGATAAGAAAATAGGGAATGAAGTGGTGTCAAAAGGTTTATTGAACAATAACAATAATTATTATTACGAAGAGGGGAATAAAAGATATTACTACTGGCGATATTTTTCAGAAAACACATCACCCTCAACAGCGTCAATGATTCGGGGCATTTCCTCCGGAATAGCTTTTAAGATAGCTTTTTGTGACGGTAACGGAAACAAATATCAAGGCTGGTCAACAGGAACTTTTAACGCGTATCTTACCGGATATAGCAGTCCAGGAGTGACAGTCACCTATAAAGATTTAGATAATAACAAGAGGGAATATAAAATTGGTGATGAAACGGTGATAATAGAATATGAAGAGGGAGTGGGCAATTGCATCACTTATTGGTATTTCTTCCGGCATAATGTGATGGGGAACCATGTGCAAGGTGTTATGGATCCCATGCAGTTTGCGATTGTACGAAATAATATTTATCGGATTGCTGTTTCAGGTTTTAATGGATTACCCCGTCCCTTTGATCCGGAGGAGCCGGATGAGATTAGTAAGCAAGACTACATAGATGTAAATCTCGAGGTATTATCATGGAAGCGCCATGATTTTGTGATCAGTTTCTAAACTTAGATAAAGTATCTCACGAGTCTCCAGGCGCCTCTTAGTCCGCTACGGGTAAAAATATAGGAGAATCTCAAAATAGCTTTCTCGAAAAAACCGCTATTCTCTACGGCCTTTTTCATCAATTCCTCGGCCAATTTTTTATTTCCTTCCCTATAATAATGGGAGGCCAGAATTGCTTTCCTATAAGTGATTATCCTGATAAGCCGCTGTTTGTCGGTATGATCGGACTTCTCTAATTCTTTTTCCATCTCTTGCAGCGTTTTTTCCCAAAGACCCGCTTTTGAAGAGAAATTTAATCCGGTGATCGACTCCTCTTGAGCATATATATCAGCCAATACATTGTCGATGGCCACAATCTTAGGATTAGAAAGCAGAAGACGTAGCCCCAATTCATAATCGTTCCATACAACCACCGGTTTTTTCCATCCTCCGGCTTTCTCAATAAAATCCCTCCTGACCATATATCCCTGAGGCCGTAGGAGAGCATGGATAAGATGGGCCTCAAGCGGCTTGTCTGCCATAAATGTTGGGATTCTTTCCGAGCCGTCAAGCTGATGGATGGTGCATTTCCAACACACGATATCTGAATCCGGATTCCCGGAGAGCGTAGCTACGGCAGATTCTATCATTGTCGGACGCATCTTGTCGTCAGAATCGAAAAAGATTACGAAATCCCCTTCTGCATTTTCCAGTCCTTTCTGCCGGGCGTGGCAGGCTCCAGGCCGCTCTTCTTTCAATAATTTGAGAATGATCCCCTCTTCTTTGTGCTCCTTTATCCAATCCTGAGCAACTTCAAATGTGGAATCTGATGAATTATTGTCCACTACGATAATTTCCAAAGGCTTAAGACTTTGGAAGACAATGCTGTCAAGAGCCCTCCGTAGGAGTCCCTCTCGGTTCCACACCGGCACTATTACGGTTATTCTCACTTCCATTTTTCTTTTCAAATTTAATTTTTTTTTCATATTTTTCACTAACTTTCCGTTATTAAAAGAAGTAATGACTATCTTGAAATTTATCCAAATAGTAAAAATTGCGGAAACAGGAATGTATCTGCCCCTGTTGCGGAAACAGGAATGTTTCCGCCCCTAATGGGGTAATAGAAGATAATCATTAAGAAAAAATTAAAAACTACGAAGATGCCCGATAACGGAACTCCCAAAGTCTCCTTCATCATACCTGCATTTAATGTGGAGGATTTTCTTCCGCGTGCCGTCGGATCAATTCAAGGTCAGACAGAACAGGACTGGGAAATTATAATCGTAGACGATGGTTCCTCTGATGCTACTTTGAAGGTGACTAACGATTTGGCTTCTAAGGATCAAAGGATAAGGGTTTTGCAGATGCCTGAGCCCTCCGGCAGCGCTTATCAGCCGCGAAAATTCGCTATCTCTCATGCAAGGGCATCGATGGTTGCTCCCCTTGATGCCGACGACTTTATAGATGACACTTATCTAAAACAACTCCTGGATTTAAAAGAGCAGACAGGCGCCAATGCGGTCTATCCCTCTATGTATAGTTATTCGGAGACCTCGCAGGCTCTTTTGACTCCGAGAGACACGGCATTCTTAAACAAGGCTTTCAAGGGTAAGGATTGTGTGAAGTTCACCCTCAACGGATGGAAAATAGGCTGCAACGGCGGAGTGATCGACAAGTCTTTGTATGAGCGGGCGTATTCCACCTTTGATTCCACTATAAGATATGCCAATGCCGACGAATTGCTCACCCGTCAATTGTTATTCCTCGCCCAGACGGTGGCCTTCTCCCCGGCCAAATATCATTATCAAGTCAATCCGGACTCTATAACCCGAAGACTCTCACTGAAGCAATTCGATTTTATCTTCAGTAATATCTCTCTTGTGGATTTTGTAGAGGAAAATTTTCCCAAAGATGATGCTACTCTTGTCGCCGTGCATTCCCAAAATCTTTTAGGTATCATAGATGCTTTGCAGAAACTGAACGACAGCGAATTTTCTCCCGAAGAAAAAAAAGAGGTCTATTCCCGACTTACTGATGCAAGGAATAAGATAGATTATGATGTTGTGAAAGGTAAGATTTCCGGTCGTTATATCCGCTTGTCGAGATATTCCTTCCCGACCATACAGAAATTGCTATCTTTCAGGGACTCTTTAAAAGGGAAATTAAGAAAGCCTTTAAAAAAACCGGTGAGATTTTATAAAAATTCAAAAATCTTCTTTGACAAACTGCATCAGACATATCTTTTGTCAAAAGGAAGATATCCTGATAACCATCCCTACAATAACTTTCATAAATTAAACTACCCAACCACCACACCGGTACCCGTTGACCTTAAAGAGGGCTATATATGCCTGTGCGATGGAAAATTCATTCATGGAGGCATCACCGACCGATTACGTGGAATCCTTACGATTTACGACACTCTCAAGAAAAGAGGTGTACCATTCTATATTTCATGGACTCACCCTTTCCGTCTGGAAGATTATCTTGAGCCGTCAGGGTTCGACTGGAGGATAGAACGGGAGAATGTAGTCTACAACAGTGAAGTGGCATTCCCTTATTTTAATGACGATGAAACAAATTTCCATAGTGCTTTGAGACTTAAGTTCGGACTCAAGCCTTTCAAACGCCAGATCCATGTCTACTCTAATGCCGACAACGGAATAGGGAGATACAAACAACTGTTTCATGAATTATTCCGACCTTCAGAGGCTCTGAAAAATTCCTTGGCTCCTCATGAGAAAAAATTAGGGGATTCTTATGTGGCGTTTACATTCCGGTTTCTTCAATTGTTGGGAGATTTCGAAGATTGGAGTTCAAAGGTGCTCGAGCCTGTTGAGGCTCAGGCGCTGATGGAAAAATGCTATAAAGAAATGGAGACTCTTATGGCTAACCTCGACAAGGACACAAAAGTCTTGGTGACTAGCGACAGTAAGCGTTTCTTAGACTATATAAAAGATAGAGACAGCCGGATATATATAGTGCCGGGACTAATAAAACATTCTGACCTCTCCCACGATCCCTCCCGGGAAATTTGGATGAAAACTTTTGTAGACCAGTTTCTCCTCATGAAAGCCCGTAAGATAACAAGGATGCGCACCGGCACAATGTATAAGTCAGGCTTCCCGCGATTCGCAGCCGAAGTCGGGGGAGTGCCTTTCGTGGATCATAAGTTCTGATAATGGAGGAAGCAAAGAGGGAGAACAGCTATAAAAGTATACTTTACCGGATTTCATCATTTGGCGGAATCCAGGTTTTTAATATTCTCATCTCCCTTATCCGAGGAAAATTTGTCGCCCTGTTGTTAGGTCCCGAAGGAATGGGTATTTCCTCCCTCTTCACATCTTCCACCAATACTCTTCAGCAATTGTCGGGGTTGGGATTGAATCTTGCGTTTGTCAAGGAGATTGCGGCCAACAAGGAGGATCATTCAAAACTTCGGCAGATACTCTCGATCTGCCTGCGGCTAATTCTTTTCACAGCCCTTTTGGGTGCTCTGTTGTGTTTTGTCTTGTCTCCCTTGCTGAGCAAATGGAGTTTCGGAAATTATGACTACACGCTTAGTTTTATCTTCCTGTCGTCAGGAGTGGCGCTGTCGATAGCCGGAGCCGGTTTTCTCTCCCTTTTGCAGGGAATGGGGGAAGTGAAACGCCTTTCGAAAGCTTCAATAGTGGGAGGGCTGGCAGGCCTTTTTGGAGGAGTACCAATGTATTATTTCTGGGGCTATAAAGGCATTGTGCCGGCCATCGTCCTGTTAGCTCTGTCGACCTTTCTCTTCTACCTCTTTTCTTTCAAAAAATCAGTAGACTATACCCGTAATGAATTTATTTTCTCGGAGCATAAACCGGTAATCAAGAAAATGATCTCTCTCGGATTAATACTGATGGTAGGTACTCTTGTGGGATCATTCACCAATTATGTCATAAATATATTCGTAAGAAATTTCGGTTCCGTCGATAACGTAGGTCTTTTTCAGGCAGCCAATTCGATCACCAATCAATATGTAGGCTTGATATTCAGTGCCCTTGCCCTTGACTATTTCCCACGTCTGTCGGCTATCAGCAAGGACCTGGAGAAAATGAATATGGTGGTAAACCGCCAGGCGGAGATCGTGATAGTGATTATGACCCCTCTGATAATCCTGTTGCTATTGACAACTCCGTGGCTCATAAAAATACTTCTTTCCGAAGCTTTCCTGTCGGTGATACCTCTTGTGAGATGGCTGGGGGTGGGGGTGTTGCTCCAGGGAATCACATTCCCGTTAGGATATCTATACATAGCTAATGAAAACCGCCGTCTGTATTTCTGGATGGAGATTGTGGTGTCGAATATACTTTGGATTACCTGTAGTTTCCTTTTTTACTATTATTTCTCGCTAATAGGACTGGGCATAAGTCTGGTGGTCAGAACGGCCATAGATATATTTATAACCTATTTCACCTGCCATAAATTTTACGGCTTCTCCTACACAATAAAAACTGTTGGCATTATTTCTTTATGTTCCATAATGGGAATTGGGGCATTTTTAGTCTCTTTCCTTCCGGATAGCTATTCATTGTTATGGATGCCTGTGATACTTTTGCTTTCCATGCTTTTTGCGGCCTATATACTTATCACAGGTCTCCGGCAGAAAGAAAACCTTGATAATCGATAATTGCGATGAATCCGAAACTGAAGGGAAATCTGATGATGTTTGTGGCCAAGACTTTCTCCGGCCTCAATCAGAATGCTCTCCGATATCTTTTGCCCACATGGATGAGTCCACAGACAGGTGTACTCCTGCGTCTCGGATTCGGTTCCATGTTCTTCGGGGCGTACGAACTCTTCGTAAGGAAGAAATTCAGTCTGCCGGGCTGGAAAGATACTTTACTTCTTTTTGTGGCAGGATTGATTCTTGTGTTCGGATATATGTGGGCCCTTCTGGAGGGGCTTTCTTACACCACTCCGATCTCCTCCTCCATCTTTATAAGCCTGCAGCCAGTCTTTGTCTTTATCATCTGTCTGATCATAAAGACGGAGAAATCCACATGGAAAAAGGTGATCGGAATGTTGCTGGGATTCGGCGGGGCGTTGCTCTGCGTGTTGACTCAGCATACAGGCGAGGTGGCTTCGGATCCGTTCAAAGGTAATATGTTCTGTCTGCTGGGTGCATTTCTTTTTTCCTGTTATCTTGTGACGGAGAAAAAATACATACCGAAATATGGCAGCGCCATGGTTTCTTTCCTTACTTTCTTGGGAGGAGCTGTGGGGGCCGTGGTTCTCGTATGTTTTTCCGGCTGGGAGGCTGAGGTGTTTCATAAATCCCTTATCAGCACTCCTTTCCTGATATTACTTTTTGTCTTGATATTTCCGACCTCGATTAGTTACCTACTTCAGGATTTTTCCCTGAAATTACTGTCAGCTACGGTCGTAGCTCTTTATAGCGACCTGATTCTTATAGTGTCGGCGATTGCCAGTTATATAATCGGCCAGGACAAATTTTCATGGTGGCAGATTCTTGCTATAGTTCTTATGCTTGTGTCGGTGTTTTTGGTTGAATCTTCCGAAAGCAAACAGGAAGAGTTGAAAAAATAAAATCGAAAAACCGGAAAATATCCTGATGGGATGGATTTTTCGAAATCTTAAAAGAACTTTGGAAAAGTTCTTCCCGTTATTTGCTGTCTGGCTGTTAATGGGACGGATTTTTTCAAAATCCTAAAAAGAACTTAAAAAAGTTCTTCCCGTTATGAAATAGCGAATAAAAGGGGGTAAATCCGGGCTATCGGATTATAAAAAACGGAGGAAATTCGGGTCGAAAAGGGAATGGTGTGGTATTGAGGGAATTGTAAACAAAATGTTAACAAATGGGCTACAAAACTAAGATTTTATTTGCAATTTTCCATTAAATTCAGTTAATTTGCATTTTAATAATGGTCCTAAAGTTATAAGATGATAGTTACCAGTCAGGTAAACGATAATAGAAATAATAATATACAATAAAAACCATTAGCCTATGAAACTTTTTACAAAACTAATGATTTCACTGGCCATGGGAGGAGCAGTAATATCCACTACTTCTACCATGAATGCCGGTAACCCCACTATTTATGGGGTGTTCGGACAATCCTCTCCTATGAGTATCAGTAAATTTCAAGCTGAATCACCTACTTCTATTACACCCATTTATACAAGTTATAGTTTAGATCCGTATCTTACCGGAGGTGTGTTTGTTGATAATTCGGTAATATGGTATTCTTATTCTATGTTTAGCGGCGTGTCTAGAAAAGGTTTTTCCAGTGATGATATAGATTCTAAAACATGGGTATCTGACCCTACTGTGTCAGGAATACCTGCAACCACACGACACAGTGCTCTTGCTTTATTTCGTCCTGCAAATGAAGTTTACGGATGTTTCTATAATGAAGATGGTTCAACCTTTTATTTTGGAAAATTAAATCTGGAGGATAATACTACCGAAAAAATTTGCGAATTAGAAAGCCAAGCTTATTCTTTAGCTATCTCAGATTTAGGCGTTGTCTATTGGATGGATGCTGACGGAATGCTTCATGAAGGTAATTTAACTGGTAATTTCCAGAATAAAATCCAACTTAACATTAAACCATATACTTCCACAAAATATTCATGTGGATCGGTAGTAGATCCCGAAGATGGAACATTATATATTTCATATAGAAAAGATTCCAGTACAGATTGTTTTGGAGTGGTAAATTTGGAAAATGGTGAAGTGTCTGTTTCAATACTTCCCACTGCTAATAAAATGGCGAATATATTGCACATTCCAGTTGCCCCACCTACAGATAATTCTCCTGCTGCAATTTCTAATATCAATGTCACAGCGGAGAATTTCTCCACAAAACTTAATGTAAGTTTCACACTTCCTAACCAGACTGTTGGGGGAACAAGTCTTAGCGGCAATTTGAAAGTTTACGTTGCTGTTAACGGTGAGATGAAAGTAAATGGAGAGTCCGGTACTCCAGGAAGCGCATTCTCAAAAGAAATAAATGTAAATGACGGCTCCTGTATGATTGTGGCATATGTTACATCATCTGATGGTTCAGAAAAATCTCCTTTAATCACCACTACCTATTTTGCAGGACAAGATAGGCCCCAAGCTGTGGGAAATCTCTCTGCGACAAAAGTTGCCAATGGAGTTAAACTCAGTTGGACAGCTCCTGAAAAAGGTGTGAATAACGGTGACTTTGACAAATCTTCACTGAAATATAAGATTACAAAATTAGCCAATGACAAAGGGGAAACTGAAGAAGTACTTGAAGAAAATTATACATCAACTGAATACATATACACTCTCGACAATGATGACTTAAGATTCCTTCAGTTTGAGATAACTCCCTTTACTAATTCTGTGACAGGAATAGAGGCCAAAACTGATGTAGTTATAATGGGAGAAGATGTACCTGGCGAGGTGTCTAATCTAACTGCAGTAAAAAATGGCAAAAAGATCACTATTACTTGGGAGGCTCCGACAACCGGTATGAATGGAGGTGATTATGACACATCATCTTTAAAATATAAGGTTGTTCTTTTACCTAATACTGAGCTTGTGGCAGGAACTACAGAAACAGAGTATGAATTTAATGTTGTTAGTGAAATAATTGCGACTTATAAATTTGCCGTTACCCCATTAACTGATAAAGGAATCGGTAAAGAAGCTCAGACTGCAGGAATATCTGCCGGAGATTATTATGGAATTCCTTATTTTGAAGATTTCAATGGGAAAACATTAGAAGAAACCGGGTTTATAGTTTTTGATTTAAATAATGATAATAGTACATGGTCAATTATCAATGAGAAGCTGAGGTATTATTATAATTCATCAAATGCTGGAGACGATTGGGCTATTTCCGCTCCAATTAAAATGGCAAAGGGGAAATATAACATCACCTTCAATGTTTCGACAGGTTCAGATTCCGGTGAGAAACTATCGGTATGGATCGGAAAGGGTCAGACTGTTGAGGCTATGCAAACTGTAATTATGGCTGAAAAATCCTATAAAAGTTATGATAATGTAAATGAAGATCTAACATTCAATATCGAGGAAGAAGGATTCTACAATATAGGTTTTTATGCTTGTAGTCCAAAGTATTTATATTATTTATATGTGGATAATATCTCCATTGAACCTGTACCTACCGTTGTTCCGTCCAGGCCGACAATCCTGAGTGCTTCTGCTTCTTCGGATAATAACTCCGGTATATTTAAATTCGCTCTGCCTACTACTGATGCTGAAGGTGGTTCTTTCCCCAAAGTTCAATCAGCTACTGTTAAATTTGACGATGAAGAAATTAAGGTTTGTGATTCCAACACCTTCGGATGGGAAGACGGAGAAATAAGTGTAATTTGGAATGCTCCTGCAGACTGGAGAGATGGTATCTCAGAAGGTATCCATACTTACTCTGTGATAGCTACGAATGCTGTCGGCGATTCCGAACCTGCAGAAATCAAAGTACGCGCCGGAGATCCTAAGTCCAAACCGGCTAAGGCTTCAACCCTCGTCGCCGACTGGGACGATGCCACTAATGATGTAACCCTTACTTTCACTGTGCCTGATGCTTGTGAAGATGAGGATATTCTACCCAAGATCTCAAGTGCCACTATCTCTCTCAATGATGTAGAGCTTGAGACCGTGAATGAGAATATCACTGAAGGCGAGGAGACTATTTATCTCCACAAGAATGTAACATTCCAAAATGGAGCAAATGTATATGCCGTCCACTTCTCAAATGCAGCCGGTGACTCTGAGAAAACATTCGCCGACCCGATCATGTTCTCTCTGATCGTCAATGACAATGTTATCAAAGGTGGATTCTCGATCGTTGACGGTGGACTGTCTGTCAAAGGATTTGATGCCCGCGTTTATAATCTTGCCGGTCAGCTAATCGGTATCGCTCGCGATGGCGAAGTGCTTTCTCTCAACCCGGGTATATATGTGATCAAGGGTGACGACTTCGCTACCAAGATTGTTGTGAGATAATAGATTTTCCAACACTACATAAGGAGGTGGGGTTCTTGCCAACCCCATCTTCTCTAATTTTTTAATCCTTTTTTCTTACTTATATGAAACGACTTTACATTTTAACATCTTTTTTATTGGCCTTGTTGCTTCCGAATGTTGTGAAGGCGGGCAATGCTACTTTCAACTTCGACGATCCATCCCGGATAGATCTTCTCATCAATGAACAACCCTACACCGGTAAACTTGTAGCGGGCGAAAATCTTATCGAATGCTCCTCGTACAGAATAATCGCAAAACCGGGTTTTATACTCGACAAGGTGTTGGAAACTTATGAAGGATATATAGATGACCCTGTGCGTATCAGCGACAACAGCTGCTTTTCCCCTTGTTTCTATGACAAGTATATTAAGGTATTTACAAAAGTGGCTGCAGAGGCCCAGACGGGCTCTTTCGTCCTGAATGTCGACAAGGCAAGTGCGGTGACTCTTTCCGTTACAGAAACAGGAAGAACGATTGATCTTGTAGACGGTGACAACACCATCAAATATGATCCCACAACAGAGAAGCAGCTCAAAGTGTATTCTTCACTTACAGCACAGCTTCCCCTTTATTCTGTAACCGCTCCGAACTCTCCGGGTTCTATAGCAAAATCAGGGAATATCTACTTTATCAATCTCCCGTGCACAGGCCCTGTGGAAGTGGTGAGCCAATATCCTCAAGAGGACCATTATATCAATTTCACATTTGATGAAGGTTCTGCCGGATTCGTAAAGAAAGTGACCAAAGATACCCCGAGCGGTGAAGAACTGGAAATGAAAGACAATAAAGTGAAAGTTAATGCGGGCACTGTGGTATACATCCATGGAAATATAGACGACTATGACATTAACTCATTCACGGTAAACAACGAGGCAAAAGAATTCGAGAATCCTTATCGCCTTATCGTGCTTCAGAGCGACTTCAATATCGGCATATCCGCCAAATCCCTCACTGAGGTGCCCGTCTATATCGATGTTAACGACGCCTCGATGGTGAAAGCCTATTATGGTTCTACAATGTATCCCGGCGATGAAATTGTGTTGAAAAACGGTGAAAATGAAGTTAACATCAATATTAACAAGAATGTGATGTTCTTCGCTTCTTCCAATCCGGCGCTTTATAAGATAGTGTCAGTGAAAGTGGATGGTGAGGAACTTGAACCTCTTTACGACGGCAGAGTTCAGACCGACTATCTCTATGGCGGTGAGAAGATTACTGTAGTGATGGAGACTCGCGAACGCAATCTCCAGGCCGTGGTATTCGTGGACGATGCCGAGAAATTGAACTGGAATATGACAAGTGTGCTCGGACAACCTTTCGCGCTCACTCACGGATACAACTATATCAAGTTCTGTGCGGAAGACAATCCTTTCATGCTGAAAGGTGGTTCAACTCCGATTTATGTCTATATTGACGACAACGATGTGACACCGGCCGAGAGCGGATATATGTTTAACCTTTCCGAATGGGCTGTTTTGAAAATATATGCAGCTACAGAGAATGAACCGAATTTCCACATTCTTACCTTTGCCGAGGAGGGCTTCGACAAGGTGAAAGTGGTGGCTGATGAAATCAAGACAATAAGCCAGAGAGTAGGTTATGAGTATCTTGAAGGCACCAAAGTGGAGATAACCCCCGTAGACGAAACCATCAAGGGAGTTTCGGTAGATGGCATTGCACTTACCGCAGACAGCGATAACAAATTCACCTTTACTGTGGCAGGTCCGCATAACGTGACTTTCAGCACCACCCCGGCCGCTCCCGGTCAAGATGATGCCGGAGTTGAAGGTATCTATGACGAAAGCCCGCGCTCTCTCGTTATTTTCAATCTGCAGGGTCAACGTGTGCCTGCTGCCGACCTTGAAAGTCTTCCGGCCGGTATCTTTGTAGTGAATGGAAAGAAGGTCCTAATTAAATAAAATATCATACCATGAAAAAGACATTATTAATCAGTCTATTGATTCTTTCAGGAGCAGCGATCCCGTCATTAGCGGCGGGACCGCTCCTGAAGCCGATGGCAACCCGCGGGGCAGTGGATCCCCTGGCCCCGGCAACCAATATTCCCGGCTCATTGGGTGCAACCGATTTTAAAGATGACGGATTCACTGCACAATGGAGCCCTGTGACGGGTGCCGGAAGCTATCTGCTCAATCTCTATAAGAAGAAAGTGGAGGAGGCAGTGGTCTATCAGGATTTCGAGGGCCTGAATATAATACCGGGCACCAACCTTCTTGATACTTCTGACCCGGGGTTTACTGATGGCTGGACTATCGGATACGGGCAGAGCAGGAACAAAGACCATGTTTCCAACCTCGGATATGAGGGCTCGACAGGCATGATCTTCCGTAATACCGGTGAAGGTTTCGAAACTCCGGTATTTGAAAATCCGATTTGCGATTTCTCATTCTGGGCCGTCTATCCATCCGGGGAGCCTTGTCTCAGCACTTTGGTGGTGACCGTTCTCGTGAATGGAGAATGGGGGGCTTTAGGAAATTTCGATATCGAAAGGATTTCACCGGAAGGGGAGATCATCAATCTCTCGCAGAATCTTCCTGAAGGTGGAGTAAACGCCATTCAGGTGATGTTTAAGAAAAATGAATATTACGATAATGGCAAAAATCTGGATGTAATCATCGACCATATCCGTCTCCAGACCTATCCTGAGGGAGAATTGGTAAAGGGTGATATCCCGGCCACCGGCAACAGTTACACCTTTACAGGCCTCGAGCCGGAAAGCGATTATGCTTTCACAGTGAGGAGTGTGAAAGGGAGCGACATCTCTGACGAGTCTCCTGAGAAGATGGCTGTGGGACTCTCGGCTCCGGTGCTCAAAGAGGCTACAAATATAGGGAAGGGTTCTTACACCGCCAACTGGTGTTATGCCCCCAAATCAGAAGGGTATCAGGTTAACAGTTACAAAGTCTACACCGTAGCATCTGACTGGGAATATGTGGATATACTTCATGAAACTTTCGACAAGGTGACTGAAGGCACCTTGACAAATCCTGTGGGTCTTTACAATGTTGCCTATCCGCGCGCCTTGGATGAGTACACTGAAAATCCCGGATGGATGGGGATTGCAACATATCTTGTCAAGGGGATGCTGGGCTCAAGAAATTATTATATAATCAATGGTATCATTCAGACTCCGGCTCTGAATCTGAGTGGAGATAACGGCAGGTTTGATGTGACGGTAACGGTGGTAGGCGATTCCGACGCTATCGATGAGGAATTGGTGGTGCAGGCTGGACAGACCACTTATCAGACACAACCTATCAAGCCTGAAGAACCCGTGACCCTCGAATTCACTTTCGATTGCGGTGAGGAACAAATGCTTCTTGGCTTTTATACCCGCAACGGTTTCCCGTTCTATCTGGATGAAGTGACTGTGTCGCAGGAATTGCCCAAGGGATCACAAGTGGCTTATCTCATGAAGGAGACCACGGTGAAAGGGGCGGATAACCTCTCTGCTGAAATATCCGGCCTTGAGCTCGGAGCTAACGAAAATCCCGCCTACAGAGTCTTCTCTTTCAGAGACTTTATGGGAGGCAGGGTCTACTCATTGTCTAATTCAGTGGAACATGTAATCGATATGGCCTCAGTGGACTCATTACAAAGTGATGAGGAAGACGCTAAGGCTGTATATTACACTATCAGTGGAGTAAAAGTTGGAGATAAACCTTTGGCTCCCGGAATCTATGTAAGAGTGAAAGGGAATAAATCTGAAAAAATAATCCTAAAATAAGCAAGAGATGAAACAGATATATCTCCTCGTTGCCCTTTTATTATCGGGAGGAGCGATTACAAAAGCTTCCGACAATATGGATGCTTCCAATGCCCTTGCCGGGACCTGGGTGTTCAGCTTAGGTGATACATATCTCGATAATGCCACTTTAACAACCATAGAGGCTGAATATGAGGCTAAATATGACGGCAAGGGTAATTATGATTTCTGGTTGTTCTCAAGTCTCGATGAGGGTTTTTATCCCTTTGTGGGTGTATATTACGGTTCAAAGTCGATTATTACCTATTATGCCGATATAATCTCCACTTTCGACTATGAAGGGCAAACTGTCTATCTTAGCCAGGAGCCAATAGTTTTTGACCCGGAATTGGGTGAGGAGGGACTGATAGAATGGGTGGAATCTATCGATGCCACTTTTAATGCCGAAGATAATAGTCTTGAGTTTCAGCCTAACCAGGGAATTTTGTGGGGTCTGTACAGCGACTACGATGACCTTGACAATTCCTTCTTAGGATGGATAGCAGGATATGACTTTGAGGGAGCGGTAAGAAGTTCTGATGTAACAAATGCTATTTCAGGGATAATTTCTGAAAATGGAGTGGCTGAAATGTATGACCTTAAAGGAATGAAACTTCTGACTCCCAAGAAGGGAGAGATCGCGATCATTCGTGACAGCAAAGGAGCCCGCAAGGTGATTATTAAATAAACGACGAGTTTCTGTTCGTAAACAATTCTTCGATGATCCCCAATAGATACTAAAATGGGGATACCGAAGATTCGAAGAGTAATCCCGGAGAACCATAATATATTTTTATCATAAGCCAAAGAATATTTGGGAAGGAACTTTACAATAACCCGAAGATCTCCTTCCCAAATATTTTTTTAGTAAAAAGAAGAAAATGAGGGATATACAAGATAATTATCTAAAATATTTCTCTTTTGTAAATAATGGAAAATATTTGTAAATCTCAAAGGAATTAAGTAACTTTGTCAATTAAGTTGCAAAATCATTGAAAATTTGTCAAAGTTTCAAGGTTTGCTCAGGTAATTGTTAAGGTTCCTTAATCTTTAAATTATTAATACAGGATAAGGTAAAAATGATGAAAATAAGATTACTTTTATCTATATGTTTTTGTGCATTGGCGTTATTCCAAGTTTCTGCAGAAAATAGGATATCTCTGAAATCACATAAATCTCTTGTGACTGCTAAAGCAAATCTTGTGCCGGCAGAAAGGTTTTCACGCAAGCAAGCCACTTCTGGTATAATGACCTTGTCGCAGCAAAGTATCGAAGGGGCATGGCGTTTCAGCTTAGGAGACTATTTTTTCGATGATTCCTCGATGGAGACCAAAATAGAGGATCTGCAGGCCTCTTTTTATAATGATATTCTCTTTTTTGAGGCTGCAGAAGAAGATATTCTGCCGATGGCTGCCAATTTTGATGGTGCAACCGG
>JAFLTR010000038.1 GCA_022509205.1 Muribaculaceae bacterium
ACAAACAGTATGTTGTTTTTGAAGGTAAATCTACAGGTATGGCTTATACCTTAGGTTATGCTAATCAGGATGCTGAATTAGGTCAGGTAAAAATCCACTACACTCTTCCATTTAATGCAAATTATGCAATCGATTTCGATGCTGCTGATGCTGCTGATTATTTCATCGCTGCAGGTGGTGATGGTGCTATGGATGTTAAACCTCAATTCCCCTGGATTGTATCAGGTTTATTCACAGCTCAGGCAGAAGCAACTGAGGGTTATAAATATGAAGCTCAGAACACCGGTTTCTTGACTTTCAACGTAGTTCCTTCACAGACTTACTATGTAGCTGCTCTTGGTTCTAAGGCTGCTATGGGTACTTTCGTTATCACTGAAGGTGATGTTGAGCCTTCTGTAACCTTCCTTGCTACTGACGAACTTCCTGAAGTTACATTTGAAGGTGGAAACTTCAATGCAGGTATCGAAGGTATCATGGCTGAGCCCATTAACGAAAACGCTCCTGTTTACAACCTCTTCGGTCAGAAAGTTAACGACACTTACAAAGGTATCGTTATCAAGAACGGTAAGAAATTCATCCAAAGATAATATATCTCTGTCCTGAGATAGAATTATTCTAAGATAGAATTTTAAAATTATAAAGGCGGCTTCCCACGAAGCCGCCTTTTCCTTCTTCTACATCGTATGCAGGTTGCCCTCCGACCCAACCCCACATTCCTGTTTCCGTCTCCTAATTTCAACAGATTTAACAATTGAGGAAACAACAGGAAATCATTTTTTTAAAATTGTATTTTTCTATTAATAACTTTTTGTATATCTTTGTAAAATAACAGCCCTCTTTACAACATCAACGTGAAATGACCTCATATCCAAATACAAATTTTGAACCGGTTTATGTTGATCCCTTTACAGATGAGGGTTTCAAAATTATCTTCGGTACAGAAGGGAAATCAGAAGAGATACTTCTCGGTTTTCTTAATCAACTTATGAAAGATGATCCTGTTTTTGGTAATATAAAAGAAATTAAATTTCGTCCTTCTGAAAGAACCAGACAAAGAAAAGGAGGAAAGACGATAATTTACGATGTGTTCTGCGAGACCGAATCTAATAATAGGTTTATCGTTGAGATGCAGCAAGAAAAAAATTCTTATTTCCTTAACAGAACAATCTATTATATCTCACGTGCCATTGCAGAGCAGGGTTATAGAAAAAAAGGGGAGTCGGAATGGAAATATAATCCCTTATACCCGGTTGTGGGGGTCTTTCTCTGTGATTTCTATGTTGTGGGTCTAAAACCGAAACTTATCACAAGATCCGGCAATATGGATCTAGATGACAAAGAACCGATTGGGAATCATTATCGTGAATATTTTGTACAGATGCCGAAATTCAACAAGAAGGAAGAGGAATGTGTTACAAAGTTAGACCAGTGGATTTATATACTTAAGAATATGCCTACTTTAGAGATTATACCGTTTGATATCACAAATGACAAAGCACTCAGACAGCTTGATGAGGTGAGTCGAATCGCTGCCTTAAAGGAGGAAAAGCGTAGAGAATATGAAGCCAGTTTAAGAGAAAAGAGAGACAGGATGGCAGCTCTTGATACTGCTCTAATGGAGGGTCGAGAAGAGGGTAGGGCACAGGGCCTTGCAGAAGGCCTTGCAGAAGGTCGTGCAGAAGGCCGAAAAGAAGGCCGAAAAGAAGGCCTTGCAGAAGGCCGAAAAGAGGGCCATGCAGAAGGTAGAGCAGAAGAAAAAATAGCTATTGCTAAAGCTGCAATAAGAATGGGTCTGGATAATAATTCTATCGCTAAAATTACCGGATTAACTGAACCGGAAGTAAATAATCTAAGAAATAACTAAACCAAATAAATTAACCTAACGACTATGAAGAACTTGATTCTTTCCTGGTTCCTGTTGCTCGTGCCGTTTATGGCTTTCGCCCAATGGTCGGATGCTGAATACAAACGTATCGAGCAAAGTATTCGCGAACCACATTTCCCGGACAAGGAGTACAACATCACCAAGTATGGTGCAAAACCGAATGCTGCTCCTGAGAAAAATCAGAAAGCTATCAACAAGGCAATCGCAGATTGTTCTAAAAAAGGTGGAGGTAAAGTGATAGTACCCGCCGGATTGTTCAAGACCGGTGCCATAACTATGCAAAGCAATGTTAATCTTGTAGTGGAAGAGGGAGCAACTCTGGAATTTGTTTTCCAACCTGAGCTCTATCCTATCGTTCCGACTCGCTGGGAAGGACTCGACTGCTATAACCTCTCACCATGCGTCTATGCTTATCAGGCTACCGATGTGGCTATAACCGGTAAAGGTACCATCGACGGCGGAGGTACAAATGAAACCTGGTGGAAATGGTGTGGTGCTCCGAAATATGGTTGGAAAGAGGGTATTATAAGTCAGAGAAACGGTTCCCGCGCACGTCTGCTTCAGATGGCAGAAGATGGTGTGGATATGAAAGAACGTCGTTTCGGCCCTGAAGATGGCCTCCGTCCGCAGCTGATCAACTTCAATCAGTGTGACGGAATACTTATTCAGGATGTTACCTTGCTTCGCTCTCCTTTCTGGGTAATCCACCCTCTGCTTTCAAAGAATGTAACTGTACGTGGCGTCCAGATCAATAATGACGGACCTAACGGCGACGGTTGCGATCCGGAATCTTGCGACGGAGTGTTGATCGAAAACTGTTTCTTCAATACCGGCGATGACTGTATCGCAGTGAAGAGCGGACGTAACAACGACGGTCGTCTTTGGGACAAACCAAGCGAGAATATTATCATCCGTAACTGTCTGATGAAGAATGGTCATGGAGGCGTGGTAATCGGATCCGAGATTACCGGTGGATGCCGCAATCTCTATGCCGAAAACTGCCAGATGGACAGCCCGAATCTCGACAGGGTGGTGCGTATCAAGACCAACACTTGCCGTGGTGGCGTCATCGAGAATATCTATGCCCGCAATATCGAAGTGGGACAGTGTAAGGAAGCCGTATTGAAAATCAACCTCGACTACGAGCCCAATGAAATCTGTTGCCGTGGATTCCTCCCGACTGTGCGCAATGTGACTATTGAAAACATTACTTCTAACAAGAGTAAATATGGAGTGATGATCATAGCTCTTGACTCTACCGTGAATGTATATGATATCAATATTATCAATTGTCATTTCAACAATGTTGCCGACGGCAACTCTATCACCGGCAAAACCCGCGATATCACTTATAAGGATTATTATGTGAACGGTTCGCTGTGTCTGAATGATAAACCTTTCAAGCACTATTCCGAATGGATGACTGCTTCAGAAATGAAACGTCAGCCCAAGAGCTATATGCTCGATTTCAGCAACAGGCCGAAATGGAGTTATGTGATGGGAATTGAACTCGAATCAATGCTTGACACATATCTCAAATATGGCAACAAGGATATTCTGGACTACTGTACGCTTTACACCGATACTATGATATACCCCGATGGAAAGATTCGGGGTTACAATATCGAAGACTACAATCTTGACAATATCCGCACCGGCCACTTCGTAACACGATTACAACAAGTGAGGCCGGAAAAAAAAAATCTTGAGGCTATAAAGACCCTCATGAAGCAGATGAAAGAACAACCCCGCACAAAAGAGGGAGTCTACTGGCACAAGGCTATTTATTCCTATCAAGTGTGGCTCGACGGTATTTTCATGGGGTTGCCTTTCGCTGCTTTGACCACTCCGATGGTCAACGACCAGGCTACAAGTTATAAAATCTGGGATGACGCCGTTGATCAGGTAAAGAAGACTTACGAACGTACACTCGATCCTAAGACAGGGCTCAACCGCCATGCCTGGGATGAAAACCGAGATATGTTCTGGAGTGACAATGAGACCGGTCTGTCGCAGCATAGCTGGGCCAGGGCCCAGGGGTGGTATACTATGGCCCTCATCGAACTCCTCGATGCCCTGCCGGAAGATTATCCGAGACGTAACGAAGTGATCGAACTGCTGGAAAAAGACCTTGACGCCGTCATCAATTGGCAGGATAAGGATTCCGGAGTGTGGTATCAGGTGATGGACTCCCCGGAACGTGAAGGAAATTACCTTGAATCGACAGCTTCATCAATGTTTGCCTACGCACTCCTGAAAGCCTATAACAAGGGGTATCTGGGCGAAAAATACCGCGATGCCGGTATTAATGCATATCGTGGAATTCTTAACAATTTCATCAAGGTCAATCCCGACAGTACCATATCTCTGACTGCTTGCTGCGAAGTTGCAGGTCTTGGCCCCGGCATCAGTGAATCCGTGCTTGCGGCTGCTCCAAATGTAAAGGAGAACAAGAGACGTGACGGTTCTTTCGAATATTATATCAGTGAACCGATACGCGACAATGATGCCAAAGGTATCGGCCCGTTTATCTGGGCATCACTCGAGATGGAGGCCCTCGGTTATGACACCGAGACATCCCACAACCGTATCGACCGTAAGGCCGTAGTAAAACGTAATAATCCTAAAGTGACCTCTGCCAACCCTCTGGAATCCCTGTCGGTTGGCAATGGTCATTTTGCCGCTACTGTGGATATCACCGGACTACAAAGCTACCCCGCTTTCTATTCCGGTGGAATTCCACTTACCACTATGAGTGATTGGGGATGGCATTCATTTCCCAACACAGAAAATATCCCTCACGAGGAAACTCTTGCCGAGATGAATCTCCACGACCGTAATAGTCTCTACGCAGTGGAGTACAAAGAGGAAGGCTCAAAAAAAAAAGAGCCACTGACTATTATCGGGTAAATCCCCACAGACTTAATCTCGCTACAATCGGCCTCGAGCTCCTTGACTCCGAAGGCCAAATAATTCCAATCGAGAAAATCACAGACATCAATCAGGAGCTATCTCTCTGGGACGGAGTGATAGAATCAGATTTTATGGTAGACAACGAGGCAGTCAGTGTGATGACCTTCGTGGAAGGAAACAAAGATGCCCTTTTTTCACGCATAAAGACAGATCTTTTATCCGAGGGACGCGCTCGCGTCACATTCCGCTTTTCTTATCCTTCGGGCCAACATTCCGACGACGGCAACAACTGGAATGCTTCCGACAAACATTCAACCACAGTACTAAAATCCGACAACAATTCAGCTCTCATAGAACGCAAGCTGGATGACACAGTTTATTATGTCTTGCTTCAATGGGAAGGCAATGCAAATCTCGATAAGGCCGACGCTCAATGTCTGACTCTATCCACCTCGGATGATCTTCTCTCTTTTTCCGCGGAATTTTCCGAAAATCCAATCCAAAAAGGGGAGGTGAGCTATTCTTTCGCCCAGGAGATTAAGGGCGTAATGAAATATTGGCCCGCTTTCTGGAACAGTGGCGGCATCGTCGATTTCTCTCAATGCACGGACCCTCGGGCTCAAGAACTCGAACGACGCGTAGTCCTATCCCAATATCTGACAAAAATCAATTGCGACAATTCCACTCCACCTCAGGAAACCGGACTTACTTATAATTCATGGTTCGGACGGCCTCATCTTGAAATGACCTGGTGGCATGCTGTAGACTTCGCGCTATGGAACCATCCGAAGATGGTGGAAAATATGCTGGCTTGGTATAACTCTGTGGCATATCCCGAAGCAAAAAAAATTGCCGAACGTCAGGGATTCAAAGGAGTGAGATGGATGAAAATGACAGATCCACAAGCCGGCGAAGCCCCTTCAAACACCGGCTCTTTCCTTACCTGGCAACAGCCTCACTATATTTATCTTGCCGAAGAGATGTATAGATATAATCCTGACGATGAAACTCTTGAAAAATATGGGGAAGGGGTGGAAGCTACGGCAGAATTCATGGCAGATTTTGCAAAAGCTTGTGCTCCCAAAAAGGGTCTCATAAAATTGTATGGACAGACTTCAATGCAGGAGTCGATGTCTAAGGATTTCTCTTTCGGTCATCCTTTCGAACAGGTATATTGGTGGTATGGACTTTCCACGGCTCAGAAATGGCGTGAAAGAAGGGGACTTGAAAGGCGAAGCGACTGGGATGAAATCATAAGTCGACTTGCCCCTCTCAATGAAGTAGACGGAATTTACACAGCCGGTGAACCTTTAAAACCGTTTGAGGGTACAGGCAAATCAAGCGAGTTTGATCCTTATAAAACTCCTGAATTAAAAGGAAAGAAAGAAATTTCGAAAGAGGATTTTGATCTGAAGTCAAGGAGCGATCATCCTGCCGTACTCGGGGCCTGCGGCCTTTTGCCAAAATCACCGCTTTATAATGACGAAGTGATGAACAAAACCCTTACATGGGTGATGGAAAACTGGAACTGGGACACTATCTGGGGCTGGGACTATGGCATGATAGCTATGGCAGCGGCAAGGCTTATGCGACCGGATGTGGCCCTTGAGGCTTTGCTCATCGAAAAGGGTAAGAACACTTATCTGGTGAGCGGTCATAATTTCCAGGAGCCTAAGCGACTCAGACTTTATCTGCCGGGTAACGGAGCTTTGCTTAACGCTGTTGCTATGATGTGTGCCGGTTGGGACGGTTGCAAAGATGTGCTTAACCCGGGTTTCCCGAAAGACGGAAAATGGAATGTCCGCTGGGAAAATCTGCATAGAATGCAATAAAATCAATAGGAAAGAGTTTTTGAAAAGTGATGAGAATTTTATATATTTGCATATCAAACATCCTGATTCACTTAATATAACTATTTTCTAAGAAAAATTTTAACCTAATATAATTATCTGTACATGAAAAGATTTTCTATTATCGGACTTTTCGTATCCTTATTTGCACTGACGTCTTTTGCGGATGACGTCCAGATACCGGCGTTTCCGGGAGCTGAAGGATTCGGAAAGTATGTAACCGGTGGTCGAGGGGGAGACGTTTATCATGTCACGACCCTGGAAGACAACGGCGACAACAGCAATCCTATAGAAGGATCGCTACGCTGGGCTGTGCGTAAAAACGGCGCGAGAACTATCGTTTTCGACGTCTCGGGTACTATCATGCTCAAGAGCGAACTTAAAATTGCCAACGGAAACCTTACAATTGCAGGACAGACTGCACCGGGCGACGGTGTCTGTGTGGCTAACTTTCCTTTCGTTATATCTGCCAACAATGTAATCATCCGTTTCTTAAGGTTTAGACTCGGCAACGAGGCTCTCAAGGTAGATAAGACAGCCCATGAAGGTGACGGTCTCGGTGGGATGGACCGTCAGAATCTTATGATTGACCACTGTTCCGTTTCTTGGTCGATCGACGAATGTCTTTCTGTTTACGGTAGCAAGAATTTCACTGTTCAATGGTGTATCGCTTCTCACTCACTCGTGAATTCCGGTCACTCAAAAGGTGCACACGGATATGGGGGTAACTGGGGTGGTTCCGGAGCTTCTTACCATCACAACTTCGTGACTAACCATGGTTCGCGTACTCCGCGCCTTGGACCGCGTCCCGGCACTCAGAAAGATGAGCGCATGGACTTCCGCAACAATGTGATATATAACTACGGCGGCAACGCTATATATGGCGGCGAAGGTATGAATGTAAACATTGTTCACAACTATTTCAAACCGGGTAGCGCCACTAAAAGCGGAGCCCAGGCTAAACGCATCGCCAAGATTGACGCTCGCACTTTCGATTATTGTGTGACAAAATCAAGTATCCCGACAAGACTTCATAATGCTGTAGAAGGTACATCTTCAGTGACGCAATCAAACGTTTCCTATCAATTCTCCGACTATGGCGACCCGTCTATCAAAATTACGATTCCCGAAACCGAGGAAACCGTGGTTTGCCCTGTGGATATGGCGAAAGCAACCTTTAACTTCAAAGGCACGGATGTAAAACTACCTACCAACGACTGGTGGCCTATGGTTCATAAGTATGGCACTTTCTTCGTAGAAGGCAACGTAAACTCCGCTTATCCTGATGTGACAGCCGACAACTGGGCTAACGGTATTTACAACCAGATGGGCACTACGGAATGTGATAAGGTATACCCCGGCAAAAATAATGAGGTGAAGAATTCTCTCCGCATTGATCTTCCTATTATTTATGCTGAAGTTACCACCCACACTGCCGAGGATGCTTATGACAGAGTGCTCGATTATGTTGGCGCTTCTCTCCATCGTGATGAATACGACCGTATGCTTATCGATGAATGTCGTAATGGCACCACACTCTTCACTAATAACGGTCTCATAGATTCTCAAGATCAGATAGTGTATGCAGATGGTTCAACAGGATGGCCGGCTCTTGAGAGCAAAGAAGCTGCAGTCGACACTGACGGTGACGGTATGCCCGATGATTGGGAGATAGAAAACGGCCTCGATCCTAACGATCCGGAAGACCGTAATGACTTAGCTGAATCAGGCTATACTTACCTTGAAGAGTATATGAACTCACTCGTTGCCCACATCATGGAAGGTGGTCTACAGGGAGGTAAACCGCTCGAAGGTACGATGACTATGGATGGTCGCGGTTCAGGTATCGAAGGACTCCACTTTGAACCTATGAACGGTCCGCAAGATGGAAAGACCTATACTCTAACCGGTCTTGAAGTCAAAGGTGACCTCACACCCGGTATTTACATCCGTAATGGTAAGAAGTTCGTAGTGAAATAATCGGACTTATTCAGCAAGCAATGTTTAGAGGGTGTGCCAATTTTCCGGTGCACCCTCGTTGTATTTAATAGAACTTTGAGAACAGCAAAATTGTGATTTTATAAAAGCTCATGTCCGTTTGAGCTTGCCCGAAGGGGTAATGGGTAAAGAAGAAACCACGCGAACCGCTTTTGGCAGTTCATGAGGTGCAAGAAAATTGCGGAGACTGTCGAGAAGTTCATGGCAGATGGATTCCGGAAAGTTTGAGCCAAAAGGGTATGAGAGTCCGGACATACCCGGATCTTCCGAGCCGTCATATTTTGAGGATTGAATTACGAGTATAACTCTCTGGCCCCATTTTTCATCAGGTTCTCCGGTGATATAGAAAGGAAAAGGGATCAGATGAGCTATTTTTTTCTCCACTTCAATTGGATTTATTTTCTTTCCTCCGGAATTAATTATATGGTCGCGGCGACCGTGAATATAGAATTCTTTGGGGGAGACAATTTCCGCCAAATCATTAGTCACTATAATTTTCCCGGATTCAAACCGAATTTGAAGACAACCGTCGGAATCGGTCGTTACGTATATACCGGGTAGAACATGAAAAGGATTCTCTTTTTCACCTTCGCAGATATGGGTGATTCTACGTAGGGCTATATGTGAAGCGGTTTCAGTCATGCCGTAGGTTTCGAAGGCATTAAGACCACTTTCGCCAATCCTTTTCCTTAGCTGCGGATGAATGGCAGATCCACCTATGATTATATTCCTTATTTTAGGTAATGATCTGATATTGTCAAGGATATGAATCATCTGTGATGGCACCACAGCCAAAAGATCGATAATATGAGTCGGATCAATATTTTGCAGAGGTTGATTAGAGGGAATTTCCCAGGAGAGAGTTGCTCCTGCCATTTCTGCCCTAACAAGCATCATTTTCCCTCCGATGAAATCCGGAGAAACACATGAATGTAATCTACTTCCGGGGCCTATAGAGAAGAAATCGTTGGTGCGTCGGGCACTTTCAGCCACAAAATCCTTAGGCAACCGGATTTCTTTAGGGACTCCTGTAGAACCTGAGGTCCGAGCAAGGATAAAGGAGACGTCAGAACGCCATTCAGTAAGGAAATCCTCGAAGGTCATGTCATCGATGCCATTTTAGTTCAGAAAACTGTGAATAATCGAGGGAGCCGGAAGGTGAATAAACCAGATGATCGTCCAAAAGAGAGATAGGAGTCTCGAAATTGTTTGTGAATAACCCTCCTGTGCCTAACCCTTGCGGTCCTTTAGCATCGATATTAGCCGCAAATTGGGCTATAGCATTTAGTCCGATGTTAGATTCGAGTGCTGATGTGATCCACCAGCCGATTCCGCGTTTTTCAGCTTCTTCTATCCATTCCGTTGCACCTGAGAAACCTCCGCAAAGGGCAGGTTTGAGGATTATGAACTGAGGTTTGATCCGGTCCAGAGTTTCAATTTTTTCTGAGAGCTTACCTTTTCCGATTAGCTCTTCATCGAGGGCTACGGGTATTGGAGACTCCTTACAAATCCGGGCCATTTCCTCGGGCCACCCCGCTTTTATAGGTTGCTCTATTGAATGAACTCCCAGATCGGCCAGAGTCTTAAGTTTGGACATTACAACAGGAGGCGAGAATCCTCCGTTGGCATCAACTCTCACCATCAGTTCCTTCTCGTTGTAATGTTGCCTGACAAGACGAATAAGCTCGAGTTCTTTCTCCCATTCGATAGATCCGATTTTGAGTTTGATGCACTTAAAACCGGCAGAGATTTTTTGTTCAACGCGTTCGAGCATAGTTTCGAAATCCCCCATCCAGACAAGGCCGTTTATTTCGATAGATTGGTGTCCTTCAGTGAATCGAGAGGGGAAGTATATACCATGGCAACCATTGGAGAAATCAAGAATTGCTTGTTCGAGACCGAACAATATTGAGGAATGGCGGGAGAGATCGGTTTGCCTTCCAATCGCAACATTTGCGAGCACTTCAGTAAGTTTCCAGATATAATTCCCGTCGGCTTCGGGGGAAAGCCCCGGAAACACAGCCGCTTCACCTATCCCAAACCGGGTAGGGTCAGATTCATCATATACTTTTACAAGAAAGGTCGGTTTCTCTGTAAGTACTCCTCTGGAAGTGCCACCAGGTTCCTTAAACTTCAGCAAATAAGGTGCAAATTCAAATCTCATCGACACAAAACTTTCAGGGGAATTTAGGGAAAGAATCGAAGTCGGGATCACGTTTTTCGAGGAAAGCGTTTTTACCTTCCTGCGCTTCATCCATCAGATAATACATCAGGGTAGCGTCACCGGCAAATTCCATAAGGCCACGCTGACCGTCGAGCTCAGCGTTCAATCCCCTTTTTATCATACGTATAGCCAAAGGGGAACGCTGCTTGATTATTTCACACCATTCCACCACCTCATCTTCCAGACGTTCAATTGGCACCACCTTATTGATCATCCCCATTTCAAGAGCTTCCCGGGCAGTGTATTGGCGGCATAAAAACCATATTTCGCGAGCCTTTTTTTGCCCTACACAACGGGCCAGATATGAAGAGCCAAACCCGGCATCAAAACTTCCCACTTTCGGGCCTGTCTGACCGAATCGTGCGTTCTCGGATGCAATCGAGAGATCGCAGATCACATTGAGCACATTACCTCCTCCGATGGAGTATCCGTTAACCATCGCAATCACCGGTTTGGGAATAGAGCGTATGGCATTGTGAAGGTCCAGGACATTGAGGCGAGGCACACCGTCGTCGCCAATATATCCGCCTCGACCCTTCACATTCTGATCTCCTCCGCTACAGAAAGCTTTGTCTCCGGCCCCGGTCAGAACTATAACGCGAATATCCTCGCGCTCCCGGCAAATTCGAAATGCGTCGAGCATCTCCATATTGGTGAGAGGTCGAAAGGCATTGTAGACTTGCGGACGGTTTATAGTGATCTTTGCAATACCTTCGAATAATTCAAAAAGGATATCGGTATAGGTTTTTATTGGGGTCCAGTTGCGCATGATGATATTCGTTTATAAAGTTATACTTTTTGGGCGAAATAAGATTTAAGAATTTTAGCGGATACCTGCCCGTCACAGGTGACTTTGAGGATGGCTTTTCGGGGGGAAGTGAAGAAGTCGGGGAGAACTGATGCGAGAGACTTCTCGTCAAAGGCATCGAAATAGTTCCATCCATAGCCATGGGCAAGATCTTTTAGGGGTAGCAGCGGCGGCTGACATAGATATTCCTCACGTCCTTCAAGATCGGAGGTGGAGGGTATGAACCGGAAGATTCCGCCTCCCTGATTGTCGATTACAATCACTTTGAATCTCTCAGGTATGTTACGCAAGCCGAGAGCTCCAATGTCGTATGCCATGGAGAGATCTCCCGTGACGAGAAGGGAAGACTCCTTAAAGGCAATTGCACCTCCAATGGCGGTGGACAGAGAACCGTCTATTCCTGAAACCCCCCGGTTGCAATAGGATGCATGAGGAAGCGGATAATTTATAATCTGGGCATAGCGAATAGCTGTTCCATTTGAGAGGAAGAGATTATAAGACGTGGGAATATCGTTAAGAATCATTTGGAAAGCGAGGAGTTCCGACCAAGGAGCCTTTCTAACCTCAGAATTCTTTATATCAAGAGCTTTGATGCGGAGTTCGTGCCAGAGATTTCTATATATATCGGAGGAAAATCCGGATAGGTCAAGAGAAGAATCTTTAGAGTTATGTGGCATCGCAATCAAACGTTTCCTCAGAACAGAATTGATAGCTCTGAAAAAACGATAGGGGTTACATTCTATATGGGTAGATAGTGATTGAAAGGGATCGGAAAGGGTGTGGCTGTAACCCACTGACCAGTGACGGCAATTATTTGAGTTACGGCGAAGATACTCCTTAAGTTTTCGAGACACCAGAGAGCCTCCTATAGAAATCACAAGTTGCGGGGCATATCTGTCTAATTCTTCCGGAGAATAAGCCGTGAGAACAGAATCCACTGCATAGTTATCGTAATCAAGATGCAGATTGGATATGGTTTCAGCCATTACGACCACATTGGGAAACCGAGAGAATTCAGTGATGACTTTCTGCAGGGCTGAATCGGGTTGATTGAATCCGGCCACGAGCATCACTTTAGATTCCGCTATTTCTGTAGCCAATTCCTTAATTACTTCCTTATTGGCGAAAGAATCGGATTCGAGATTCCGTATAATCGCGGGATTCCGACCGCACTTTACTTTTTCATTAAGAGGTTCTGAGAGATGAACATTAATATGCACGGGCCCTTTTTTGCCACTTGCGGCAGTTATCATAGCCTCGTTGGCTATACGTTCCACATACCAAAGCATCTCTTTGGTATCCTCTCCATTTGCAGGTATTGAAAAACTTTTCTTTACAAAGTTATCCAGAGCACCATCTTGCCGAAGAGTCTGGGAATCATCCTGGTCTATCCATTGGATGGGACGGTCGGCTGATATGACGATGAGTGGAATCCCTTGATAATATGCTTCTGCCACAGCCGGCGCATAATTCAGCAGAGCTGTGCCGGAAGTGCAAATGAGAGCCACCGGAGCATTTTTTACAAGCGCCAGCCCGAGACCCATGAATCCTGCGCTACGTTCATCCACGGCAAAATGTTTTTTTAATCCTTCTCTTGCAGCAGCCGCAATGAGAAGAGGGACATTCCGGGAACCGGGGGAGCATACAACATCGCAGACTCCTTGAGCCTCCAATACATCTAAAAGTATTGAGCAAAACTTCTTGGACGTGTCAATCATATTGCAGAAATGATTTTTAGTCGGGGTCTAACTCAAGAATCGGATAGGTTGATAACCCAAAAGGAAAGCAGAAGCAGACATCGGTTTCTTACCGGATGGCTGTAGCGTCAGTATTTCAAGGGGAGTGTCGCCTGTAGAAACAAACAGTCGGTTTTTAATCACTATAATTTCTCCGGGTTTGCCATTAACAACTGTGGAATCAGTGATTTTAGTCTCGAAGATTTTCACATCCATAGGTTGTTCGGGATGCTTATTCTCCACCAAGGAGGAGAAAGCGGCTGGATAGGGAGAAAGACCTCTGATGAGATTATGGATCTGTTTGGCAGGGTTTGACCAATCTATGCGGCAGGTGTCTTTGAAAATTTTGGGCGCCGGGATATGTTCTCCCTCCGGTTGTGGTTTGCTCTTCACCTCTCCCTTTTCTATTTCTCTGACTGTCTCCACCACCATCCGGGCTCCGAGATGCATGAGTTTATCGTGAATGTCTCCTACATTGTCAGTAGGGGAAATCTCTATTTTTTCTTGCCGGATGATATCGCCTGTGTCAATTTCATGCTTGAGAAAGAAAGTGGTGACACCAGTTTCGGTTTCTCCGTTTATTACAGCCCAATTGATAGGAGCTGCACCACGGTATTTCGGGAGCAAGGAAGCATGAAGGTTGAAAGTTCCCAGTCTGGGCATCTGCCATACTACTTCGGGCAACATCCTGAAAGCAATTACGATAAACAGATCGGCCTTTATGCGTTGCAATTCCTCGATAAATTCTGTTGATTTCAATTTTTCGGGCTGAAGTATCTTCAATCCCTTTTCAAGCGCGTATTTTTTGACATCACTCTGTATCAGTTTGTGACCACGGCCTGCTATTTTATCAGGCATAGTGACCACAGCCGCGATGTCGAAACCGGCTTGAATCAGCCGGTCGAGACTTTCCACAGCAAATTCCGGGGTTCCAAAGAAGACTATTCGTAACATTTGTTATAGGGTTTGATCCCATCTCCTGTCGCTCTCCGATCTTGGATGGGAGGTTTATGGAGAGGTGAGGGGGTTAGAGGGCAATCATTCATCACAATAATGTTTGAGAACACGGCGGTAGGAATTGAAAATCTTTGATTTGGATACAAAACCCACATACCTGCCGTTGTTCACCACAGGGAGGTTCCATGCGTGGGTGACATCAAAGGTGCGCATCACATCATCCATCGACATATCGACCTCTATTCGTGCCGGAGCTGTTGACATAAAGCGCGAAACGGTCATTTTTTTGTAAAGGTCTGTGCGGAACATGATATTACGGATATCGTCGAGCAATACTACCCCCATCAGCATCCCTCCATCATCGATAACAGGATAAAGGTTGCGGTTGGAAGTGGCAATAATGTCCACCACCTGTTTGAGCGTCATATCGGGATGAACGGGTTTGAAATCCCGTTCAATTACATTTTCCACCTTCAACAAAGTCAGCACAGCCTTGTCTTTTTCATGAGTGAGAAGATCACCCTCCTTTGCGAGACGCATCGTATAGATACTGTAAGGAAGGAACATCTTGATGGTCATATAAGATAGGGTGGAGACAATAAGAAGGGGAAGAAAAAGATCATACCCGCCTGTCATTTCAGCCGTAAGGAAGATCGCCATCAGGGGGGCGTGCATTACTCCGCTCATCACTCCAGCCATGCCAAGAAGGGTGAAATTCTTATTTGATATGCCCGCTCCGTCAAAAATAATATTGAAAAAGAATGCAAACAGAAATCCGCACATTGCTCCTACGAAGAGGGAGGGGGCGAATGTGCCACCGACCCCACCCGCTCCGTTTGTGGCACTCGTGGCAAAGGCTTTCATGAGAATTATTGCAGCGATGAATCCCATTATCATCCAGACGTTCTCGCGGTCGAAATAGAAGAATGTGCCATCTACGATTTTTGAGTAGTCTCCTTCGAGAAGTTGATTGATAGCTTCATATCCTTCACCGTAAAGCGGAGGGATCATGAATATGAGGCCTGCCATTATGATACCACCGATTGCAATACGGAGGGCAGGGTTTGCGAGCCTCTTGAACATCGTCTCCATCATAAACATCACTTTTGTGAAATATAGTGATATCAGGCCGCAAAAGATTCCCAGAAGAAGGGTATATGGGATATTCCTAAGGTTAAAAGGCTCGCTTTGGGAGAAGAAGAATTCAGCGTTGTAACCCTCAAGAACGTAGGCAACGGTTGCCCCGGTTATACTCGATATAAGGAGGGGCATGACTGTTGCCCCAGTAAGGTCGATCATCAGTACCTCAAGAGTAAACAACATTCCGGCAATCGGAGCCCGGAATATTCCGGCAATACCGGCTGCGGCTCCACACCCCACGAGGAGCATCAGTATTCTCGGAGACATCCTGAAGGCCTTGCCAATATTTGAACCGATGGCAGCTCCCGTAAAAACAATTGGGCCCTCCGCTCCCACAGAACCACCGAAACCGATGGTGATGGAGGATGCTATAAGGGAGGAATACATGTTTTTTCTCTTCAGACGGGATTTGCGTCGGGAGATAGCATAAAGCACCTTCGTGACTCCATGGGAGATATGGTCTTTCACCACATATTTCAGAAAAAGGGTGACTATAAGGATTCCCACCACCGGATATACGAGGTTAAGCCAGTTGACGGTGGTCTGGCTGAAGTGGGCTGTCAGGGCATGTGCAATTACATGGATAAGATATTTGAGAAGCTGGGCTGCGAAACCGCAAATGACACCGACCACAAGCGAAAGGATCACGACGAAAGACCTTTCGCCAATATGACGCTCCCGCCAGGCCACTACATGTACCCAGCCATCGGATATCCAGTTATGTCGTTCCTGATAAGCCAAGACGGTTATTTTTTATTTCCCTTCCCCGGAAATAATGGTTTTAATTGTGTAGATCAAAATTTTGCAATCAAGCGAGAGAGACATATTGGCAAGATATATAAGATCATAGCGTGTGCGTTCCACCATTTGTTCCACATTGGAAGCATAGCCATATTTCACCATACCCCAGGAGGTGATACCTGGTCTAACCTGGCAGACGAGGGTATAATAGGGAGCATAAGCAACAATCTGACGGATGTAGAAATCCCTTTCCGGCCGCGGGCCCACAATCGACATGTCACCTTTCACCACGTTCCAGAATTGAGGAAGCTCGTCGAGCCGGTATTTTCTCATCCATCGCCCAACGCGAGTGATTCTCGGGTCATCATCGTGAGAAAGCTGGGGGCCTGCCGATTCTGCATTCTCTATCATTGTGCGGAATTTCAATATATTGAACGGTTTCTGATGACGTCCGATCCTTGATTGTCGGTAGATTATCGGTCCTTTGGAAGAAAACTTAACGCAGAGAGCGAGGATACCGAGTAATGGGGACAATAAAAGAAGGAAAACCAGAGAAAAGGTCACATCGAAAGTGCGTTTTATATTCTTTGAAGTCTCACTAAGAGCGGGTCCGGTGAGATCTACGAAGGGTTCGCCGTAGATATCGTTGAGACGTATGGCTGATGTGACGTAGGAGAATGTGTCGGGAGAGATCTTCACTGGTATTTCAAGCGGGAAGAGCACCGAGAGGAGCCTCATCACCTTCTTGTCGTCATGATTTTGTGGCGCAAGTATCACTTGATTTATTTCCAATTCTTTAAACACCTTCCCGATATCATCGAAAGAATAGACGGGCTGCTCGTCACTGACAGAGTTTTCTCCGGGAATCTCCACAAATCCCTTTATGTTGTATTTGAGATCTCTATTGAAAGAAGAAAGTGTTCTTGCGGCTTTCCTGGCCACTTCCGAATTCCCGAGTATAAGGATATTTACATGCCACTGGTCACGGCGGAAATGTCTTAAAGCGAGTCCGGTTATAATGATGCGTCCAAGATAGGTAGTCAGGAAAAGCAAGCCGAATAGAATCAATATCACTTCATAATTGATGATCCGCCTGCCGGTCTGGTCGTTGATAAGAAGCACCAGATAAATAAGCACAGTATTAATCAGTGCCGAAAATAGTGTAGTCGTGAATTCCTGGAGCCGCGATTTCTTAAAAGGTTGGTTGTAATAACCGGAAATCCAATAGATTGCGAGTAAAGCCACCGGCACGATGCATTGTTCAATCACCAGTTTTGTCGAGCCCAGGTAGCTCGACAGGGATGAATAATCCTTAAGGGTTCCGGTCATAAGGAAAAATCTGACGATATTGAATATCCAGAAAGCGAGAGCACCGGCCAGAAGGTCGACGATAATATATTTGGCTCTTTGAGTACTTTTGGATATTTCAGCCGGTTTCATCTTATAATCTTTATCTGGCCACTTTTCCCGAGCTTGATTATATGACTGGGGGAGGCATTCGAAGTGTCGTCTTGCCGGTATTTCACAATGAAGTCGACTCCGTTTTTTATCTCTTCTGATATTTCTTTGAAGAAGGTCGGGGCTTTTTGGCCACTGATATTTGCTGAGGTCGATACCAAAGGGGCACCCAGACGACGGCATAGTTCCGCAGAAAATTTTTCACGGGTGATTCTTATTCCGAGAGACCCATCATCGGCAATAAGCTCCGGGGCCACTCCATGGGCACCGTCGTAAATTATGGTAATGGGTTCAGTAGCTATTTCAATAACCTGCTCCGCCACTTCCGGCATCTCATCCACAATTCGTTCCACTGAGGCTTCATTATTCACCAACACAAGCATGGATTTGCTGTCTTCCCGATTCTTGAGTCGATAGATTCGTTTCACTGCTTCTGAACTTCGTGCATCGCAACCTATCCCCCAGATGGTGTCGGTGGGATAAAGAATGATACCTCCCATTCTCAAGATTTCGACTGCTCTCTTTAAATCTTCCTCCATAAACACAATGCGAATTATAGGTTGGTCTCCGGAGAATCGAGAGAATCGAGCCACATTCGGGCCGAGGCATCCGAAGGCATCCGCCAATCGCCACGAGGAGAGAGGTTGACGCTTCCCACTTTCGGGCCGTCAGGCATACATGAACGTTTGAACTGCTGAGAGAAAAACCTTTTAATAAACACTTTAAGCCAATCCTTTATTGTCTCATCTGAATATACTCCATTGAAGGCATTGCAGGCCAAAAATAAGATTTTTCGAGGCGAAAAACTGTTTCTCAGGAAATTATATAAAAAGAAGTCATGAAGTTCATAGGGACCCACAAGATCCTCAGTTTTCTGAGAAATATTGCCGTCGGAGGAGGGCACAAGCTCCGGACTTATCGGTGTTGCACAGATGTCTTCCAAAATAGCGGATATTTCCGGTGAAAAGACGGTTGAGAACCATTTTACGAGATGTCTCACTAATGTTTTCGGAACCGATGCGTTAACCCCATACATCGACATCTGGTCGCCGTTGTATGTGCACCATCCCAATGCCAGTTCCGACATATCTCCTGTGCCCACCACGATTGCATTCTCTTTATTGGCAAGGTCCATTAGAATCTGTGTGCGTTCGCGAGCCTGTGAATTTTCATAGGTGGCGTCAAATTTATCAGAATCCTGTCCTATGTCCTTGAAGTGTTGTTCCACCGCAGCCCCTATGGGAATTTCTATCACGCTCACTCCCAGTTTCTCCATCAGGTTGACGGCATTGTTCTTTGTGCGTGAGGTGGTGGCCGGTCCCGGCATAGTCACTCCGATGATGTCACCCAAAGGGTAATCGAGACGACGGAAAGCTTTGACAGCCACAAGCAGAGCGAGCGTTGAATCAAGACCTCCTGAAATTCCTATCACAACTTTCCGGCACCCTATTGCTTTGAGACGTTTCATAAGTCCGTAAGACTGGATGTTGAGAATTTCCTGACAACGACGGTCTAATTTCTTAGGGTCACGAGGCACGAACGGATAGGGATCAACATGAAAATTCAGATTGAAAGGTACCGCAGACCTATCGGGGCTGAGACTATGGTTAACAAATCGGAATTCCTTTTCGGGAGCAAGATTTTCTGTGAAAGTATTGAATTTTACCCTGTCAAGACGAAGTTTCTCAATGTCTATATCCCTTGTTTGGGAAAAAGGGGTAATTTGGAAAGTATCATCCGCACCATAGATGACGCCGTCTTCTCCGATCAAAGCTTTTCCCGAAAAGACAAGATCCGTGGATGATTCCCCCCAGCCGGCCGATGCGTATACGTATGCGCAACGACAGCGTGCAGATTGCTGGCTTATGAGTTTACAAAGATAGTCGTGCTTGCCAATAAGGTCATCGGAAGCTGAAAGATTCAATATCACCTCAGCTCCCGCCATCGCCATGCTGCTGCTCGGTGGATTAGGCACCCATAGGTCTTCACATAGTTCCACCCCGATTTTCACACCCTTATAATTGAATATAAGATCAGTGCTTACAGATGTGGAGCAGCCGGCATATTCGAAATTAAAATTTTCAAGACCTTTCCCGGATTCAAACCAGCGTTTTTCATAGAATTCGTTGTAGTTTGGCAAATACGATTTAGGCACAATCCCCCATATATTCCCTTTGCACATCACCACAGCACAGTTGAATCTCTTTTCCCAAACCTTCACCGGGGCTCCGACAGCGAAAATGAGATCGCATTTTTTAGTGTGGAAAAGAATTTCCCGGACAGCCTCCTCTGCCTGTTTCATCAGGAGTTCCTGCTGGAAGAGGTCGGCACAAGTGTAGCCCGTAACTGAAAGTTCCGGAAAAACCAGACAGTCAACCCTGTCTCTTTCAGCTTCTTTTACAGCCCCGATGATGCGAGCGGCATTTAGCGACGGATTGGCGATACTCACCTCAGGCACATGGGCTCTTACCCTGAAAAATCCGAATTCATTTATTTGGGTCACTGCTTTAACGGTTTAATTTCACTTAAAGTCATATTTCTATTAAGATTTGCAACAAGAAATATTAATCGGTTGCCGTTCTTACTAAAAAATGGCGCATAATTTTTCAAAGTTAGTCAAAAGCCATGAAAAATATGTAAATTTGGGGTATGAAAAAAGAGAGACATCATAGTGGGCCGGTTTTTCGTGAAGACAGGATTCATACCTGGACTAATACCGGAAATGAAGATCGACAGTTGCTCGAGTTTGTCGGTGAAGTTGCGAAAGATTCCACACGCACTGATTTGAAGAGCTGGCTGAAGCATGGACAAATAATGCTTAATGGCGATGTCACCACTGCTTTCGATGCCCCTGTGAAACCGGGTGATGAAGTGAAAGTGAATTTTAGCCGACCTTTTGTCAGACTAAAGCATCCGCGTCTCAAGCTTTTATATGAAGACGATCATGTGATAGTGGTTGAGAAAGGCTATGGACTTCTGTCTGTGGGCATACCGAACGCCTTCAAAAAGAAGATTGAATCTGCCTATGATATTCTCAGAGATTATTTGAAAAAGAAGGATCCTCGCAACAAGCTCTTTGTGGTGCATCGTCTTGATAGAGATACAAGTGGTGTCATGATGTTTGCAAAAACCGAGGAGGCTCAGGAGACTTTGCGGCACAATTGGAATAATTTTGTGCTTGAACGACTGTATGTTGCTCTTTTGGAAGGGTTTGTGAAAGAGGAACAAGGCACAGTGAAGAGCCGTTTGACGGAGAATTCGCAGTATATGGTTTATTCCACCGACAATGAAAATGAAGGGAGACTTGCCGTGACAAGATACAAGGTGGCCGGAAGGGGCCACGGACTTTCTCTGGTGGAGTTCACTCTTGACACCGGCCGGAAAAACCAGATCAGGGTTCATGCTTCTGAAATGGGTCATCCTATAATGGGCGACAGGAAATATGGGGCGAAACAGAGCCGCCTCAACCGTTTATGTCTCCATGCTAAGACATTGAGGTTTGCTCATCCCGTCACACGTAAAGACATGTATTTCGAATCTCCGGTGCCGGCTGGTTTCTATAAGGCAATCCGATAATTTTAACAGTAACATTAGTTTATGCCAATCGACACATCTTCATATTATCCTGAAGTGAATGGTCCTGACGGGGAAAAGCGTGAAGGCGATTCTCTGAACGGTATTCATGACTCCCTCTTCGGACCTTCAGTAAAAGTTGTGGAAGAGATAATAGTTGAGGAGAATATCAGTGGGGAGTCTCCTTCGGAACCTTCTCAACCGGAAATTCCCACATTCTGGGAGAAACTGGCCGATAGTGTCAGTCAGTTCCTTTCATGGGCTCTGCTTCCATTGCTTATGCCTGTTTTTGGAATCCTGTTTATTTTCCGGCTTTCCATTCTGGATGTGGTGCCGGCCAATATGCAGACGGCTGTGACATTTGTAATAGCCGGGATAAACCTGTTTGCCCCGATGCTTCTGATTTTTCTGTTGAAACTGGTAGGATTGGTGCAGGATCCAGGACTTAACGGACAGAAAGAAAGAACCATACCATATATAATCACGGCTCTTTGTTACGGAGCGTCGGCTTGGTTTGTTGCAAGCCGAGGAGCGCCGGTGTGGGTTGCTATGTTCTTCTGTGGTGGAGTAGTGGCTTCGCTTATCAACTTTGCCATCAATTTTAAATGGAAGATCTCGGCCCATGCAGCCGCCATTGCTGGAATAGTCGCTTTGTTAATAAGATTGCAACGAGATGTGGCGGTGGAACCAAAACTCTTCGTGTGGCTTCTGATTACAGTCGGCGCGGCCGGTCTGCTGGGTTCGGCTCGCGTCTGGATGCGGCGCCATACAGTTTGGCAGGTGCTTGCAGGATACCTTGTGGGGTTCTGTTCGGTGTTTTTTATGATGTATATAAGATAACGAGTTAGATATTTATGCGCTATAATTATCTCCGCCGTAAAAGTTCCGTAACGACAGTAGGAAATACAGCCATAGGAGGCGATAATCCTATACGTGTTCAATCCATGACCAACACCTCCACTATGGATACGCCTGGCAGTATAGGGCAGGCCATTCGCATTGCAGAAGCGGGAGGTGAGTTGGTAAGACTCACAACCCAAGGTGAACGCGAAGCTGCGAATATGGGGGAGATAAGGAAAGGCCTGAATGAAAAAGGATGTAATGTCCCTTTAGTGGCTGATGTGCATTTCAACCCTTCAGCAGCTTTTAAGGCGGTTGAAACTTGCGAGAAGGTAAGGATTAACCCTGGTAATTTTATGGATCCGGCCAGAACTTTCAAAAAGCTGGAATTCACTGATGAAGAATACTCGCGTGAGCTTGAAAAGATTAGAGAAACTTTTGTTCCGTTCCTTGATAAATGTAAGAAATATGGGAGAGCAATCCGACTTGGTGTTAACCACGGTTCGCTTTCCGACCGCATTATGAGTCGTTTCGGCGACACGCCTGCCGGAATGGTGGAATCTGCGCTCGAATATTTGAGGATTTGCCGTGAAGAGGGATTCGATAATGTGGTGATATCCATTAAATCATCGAATGTCGGTGTAATGGTGGAGACAGTGGAACTTCTGGCCAAACGTATGGAGGAAGAGGATATGCATTTCCCTCTTCATTTGGGAGTGACGGAAGCAGGCGATGGAGAAGACGGTAGGATCAAGAGCGCGGTGGGAATTGGGACACTCTTAGGAGAAGGTCTGGGAGATACAATCAGGGTTTCACTCACGGAAGATCCTGAGAAAGAGATACCCGTGGCAAAGAAACTCCGTGATTACATTGTTGGAAGAGAAGGGCATAAGCCGATTCCGGAACCTGACAAGGAATTTACCGGGAAAACCAGATCATTATCGAAAGCTGTTCCGGGACTTGAAAATGTGAATTATCCAGTTGTGGTAGGCTTGGATCTGACAGAAATTCCGACAGAATGGCACAAGGTGTCAGCAGATGAGGATATTCCGGATTTTGAAGATGAACTTCCGGTTGTAATCACCACAGAAAACGTCAATATACCGGGAGCAATGGCTTCTTGGATAGAAAGATTTACGGATTTAGGGAAAAAGAATCCGGTGATTTTAAAAGTGAAATACCCCGACAAAGATATGGAGGATCTCCAGATCAAAGCATCGGCTGACTTGGGTCCACTCCTTTTAAAGGGGTATGGGTCCGGTATTTGGATTGAAGCTCCGGTGAGTCGGGAGCAACTTGATTCCCTTGCATTGGGAATTTTACAGGCCACACGTCTGAGAATCAGTAAGACGGAATATATAGCTTGTCCGAGTTGCGGGCGCACCTTGTTTGATCTTCAGAAAACACTCCGGGAAGTCAAGGAGGCCACAAAGGAAATGAAAGGCTTGAAAATCGGGGTGATGGGTTGCATAGTCAACGGACCGGGAGAGATGGCGGATGCCGACTACGGGTATGTCGGTGCAGGTCCCGGTAAGGTTAGTTTATACAAAGGTAAAGAGTTGATAAAAAGAAACATACCCTCTGAGAACGCGATAGAGGAACTCCTGGCTCTCATTAAGGAAAATAACTAATGATTTTTAATAAAATTTAAACAGAGAATCTTAAACTTTAATGATTCTCAAATGTTCTATATACATAAAAGCAATATGGAAAAGTATTTAAGGTTTCGTGAGAAAGTTTAAATACGAGAAAGTTTAGTTAGATATGTTTATAGTGGAATGGGAGAGGGACGATGTGAATCGCCCCTCTCTTTGCCGTGGCCCTTAAATTATTTGCCAATTTTAAGAATATATCAATATTTAATTATAATTTAGCTGAGAACTAAAAAAATAAAATATGGCAGTAAATATAACTCTCAATATATACGATAAGGCCGGTGGAGATCATAT
>JAFLTR010000039.1 GCA_022509205.1 Muribaculaceae bacterium
CATGAACGTGTTCCCCTTGCCTGGTTTGACGTGGAGAAATTCCACGCAAAAATATAGACGGCCGTCCATGCGGATACAAGTGCCGTTTTTGATGTCTTGAGCGTTCATCATATCGCTTGAAATAATTTGACTATTTTCTATATATCTGCAAATTTAACTAAAAACTCTGAAATATTGAAAAATGGATTAATAAGGGAAGGGGCTTTAATTATTTATGGAGTAGACAATCAATATCTCAGGGACATCAGCCCGGCTACCTTTAAGGATTCTCTTTTTTATTCTGCCTTTAGTTCAGGAAGAGATATTTGACGAAAAGGATGCGTCTGCATCGTTCATTCAATGTGCGGATATCAAGTTTCCCGTCGTGGAGATTTTTTAGCAGATCATCATATTCTCTTTCAATATTGGAGGGACATAAAATCAGATCCGCTCCGGCTGTCAAGGCATCTGCAGCAGAGAATCCTCTGGCTCCCCCCATATCAAACGCATCAGTAAGAATCAAACCTTTGAAACCCATTTCATCTCGGAGCAAGGAAGTGAGCATATCAATCGAAACGGATGCCGGGTTGCCATCAGGATCAAGAGCCAACGATTTAATATGACCTGCCATTATCCCTGTGAGACCTGAATTTACATAATCGCGGAACGGACGGAGATCAAGGGAGTCGAGTGCGGAGATATTCCTTTTGATAGAGGCTACCCCTTTATGGGAATCTACCACCGTGGAACCGTGACCTGGGAAATGTTTGGCCACACTTATCACACCCCCGGATTCCAACCCTTTAGCGTATGCAACACCATAATTTGAAACCAACAAGGGATCTGAGCCAAATGAACGATTACCGATCACTCCCTTTCTGCTTACACTCAAATCCACCACCGGACCTAAGATCATATTGATGCCCAGACTACGACTCTCATCAGCTATCTCCCTGCCATAGTCGAACATCCCGGATTCATCCGCTTCTTTGGATAGCATAGCGTTTCGAGGATAGATCGAGCCGTCTTCAAGTCTCATTCCCAAGCCCCATTCAGCATCTATTGCCACAAACAACGGCACTTTAGAAGCTTCACAAATGTCGGCAAGGCGTTTCGCCGATTTCGTATCTCCTTGCATCAGCACGATACCGCCTACATGATAATCCTCGATATATCTTTTCAGCAATGCCATTGTGGATGGATCCGACGATGAATATAAGGAGGGCATGAGACACTGTCCCGCCCTCTCTTCAAGGGTCAAGGTAGACAAGACGGAATCAGCGTAGGCCGATGCCTGTTCTGTTATATCATATTTGGGAGGAAGGGGTTCGAGAATCTCCGAAGCAGTTTCAGGCTTTTCCTTTGAGCTGCAAGCCAAAAGGAGAAGAGAGAAAGCAAATAAGAGATATCTCATAGAACCGACAGGCTAAAACGTATTAAAAAATTTTTAAGAGATCGTTTCTCTATCAAATGAATATAGAAGAAATCTATTGGGGAGAATTAACATCAACTACGAAACGCGGAGCCAAGTCGGGTGCAATTTTCAGGCCTAGTTGTTGCTGACGTTTTATCCATTTAAGAATAGGCACACTGATCTCTTTATCATCCTCCCACAATCTCTTATTGTTGGCCAGAGTGACCAAATCATCGTTACCCTCGGCCACATAATTGATAGTAGCGACGATATATTCTTTATCGGGATCCATTTCCTTACCGTCAATCACTACCCTTCTAAGCACACCGTTCGGATCGGTGACAACCCTGACATTTTCGCTTACGGCTTCTCCACCTTTTGAAGCACTTACCTTTAGGGCTTCGATAATGTCAACACCCTTAATTGCCATAATAACAAGATTATTGGAGAAGGGATATGTGGAAAGTATCTGACCCTCAGTCACCGGTCCCTTAGGCATAGGATGGCGTATACCTCCCACATTCATAATAGCCATATCTACATCGGGAAAATCGAGTCCTGCCATTTGAAGGGAATCAGCTACATCCCGTCCAATCCGGAAACCTATATCGGCTGTGAGATTGGCAAGACCTCCGAGTTTTTCCTTCTCCAGATCGTATTCGGAATAAGCAATCACTACATTATTGACAGAATCAACGGAAATCCGATATTTCTTAATAAAATCCGACATTGTTCTGTCAAGTTTATCTGAAGGGAATCGGTCGGTCACCGGTATCAGTTCGTAGGCGATATCCTCCCCTCCCTCCACCGGAAGTTGATCAAGATCAATGGTCAGTTTCCCGAGAAACCTCCCCTGCTTCCCTGTTTGAACAACTCTGACAGGTTTGCCGTTGCGGTTTATTATCAAAGAGGGTGTTTCCTCCGGTTTATCGGGATCTATCAATGTATGAGAATGTCCACCGATAATAACGTCGATATTTTCGGATTCCCGGGCCAGATCTACATCTGATGTTTTCTCATTCCCTACAGTGTAGCCGATATGAGAGATAACCACCACAAGATCACAACCTTCCTCATTTTTGAGTTTTCCGGCCAATTCATTTGCAACCGGTATGACCTCTTTAAATTCGCCGGCAATATTCTTTGCCGCGATAATGCTTGCCGGATCGATGTTAATACCAATGAAACCAATCTTTCTGCCGGCAACTTCACGGATAGTATAGGGTTGGAATACTCCTTCCAATTCTGTGTCAGTGAAATCATAGTTTGCTGAAAGAGGAATTCCTTTGGTTTGTTTGTAATATTTCGACAAGGATTCTATCCCATTGTCAAACTCATGGTTGCCTAACACCCTAATCTCATAGCCCATCATATCCATAAGCGGATACTCCACGTCTCCATGGAAGTATTTGAAATAGAGAGTGCCCTGCACCACATCCCCGGCATCCACGAGAATCACATTTTTCTCAACATTCCTGACAGAATCAATGATTGCTTTCCTTTGGAGCACACCGCCGGTGCCGTCAGGGAGGGGATCGATTGTAGAGTGGGTGTCGTTGGTGTGCAGGATCACCAGTTTTTCGGCGTTGGCACCTATGCAAAAAGCTACTGCTCCCATAATCGGGAGCAGCGCTCTTAGCAGATATTTAATCTTCATTTGTGTAATTCTCATCTATTACATTTAAACCCAACCGGAAATTGAGTTTGCCAATTTCTTACATTCAATCTTAATCCTGAATAAGGTTATGACCGTCCATGTCAGTAGGTTGTGGCAGATCCATTATATGCAGGATAGAAGGAGCCACATCTGCAAGCTTTCCGTCGGCCACTTTAGCATCCTTATTGCCGATATAAATGAACGGTACGGGGTTCAGGGAATGTGCAGTGTTCGGGCTGCCGTCATCGTTTACCACATAATCGGCGTTGCCGTGATCGGCTATGATGATCGACTGGTAGCCGTGAGACTTGGCAGCATCAACTACCTTGCCGACACAAGTGTCGAGGGCTTCTACAGCTTTTTGCACCGCAGAATAAACTCCGGTGTGGCCCACCATATCTCCATTAGCGAAATTCACCACGATGAAGTCATATTTTTCTGAATCTATAGCCTCCACCAGTTTTTCAGTCACTTCCGGAGCGCTCATTTCAGGTTGAAGGTCATAGGTTGCAACCTTCGGAGAAGGAACAAGTATTCTGTCTTCACCCTCAAACGGTTTCTCCCTGCCACCATTGAAGAAGAATGTGACGTGGGCATATTTCTCAGTCTCGGCAATATGGAGTTGCTTCTTGTTATTATTGGATAGATATTCCGATAAAGTGTTGGGCACATCGGATTTTGCAAAAAGGATGTGCACCCCCTTGAATGAATCATCATAGGGTGTCATGCAATAATACTGGAGGTCGGGTATAGGGTTCATGCCGTCTTCAGTATGTTGGGTGAGGACAGTGGTAAGTTCCTTGGCACGGTCATTGCGATAGTTGAAGAAAATCACTACGTGGCCTGCTCCAATTCTTCCATCCACCTTATCATTCACGATTGCCTTCATGAACTCATCGGTGATACCCTCTGCATAGAAATCTTCCACAGTCGCGATGACGTCGTCCGAATGTTTTCCTTCTCCATAAACAAGAAGATTATAGGCCTCTTTGAGACGTTCCCACCTCTTGTCGCGATCCATTGCATAGTATCTTCCAATCACGGAGGCGATCACCCCTGCGCTCTTGTCGCAATGTTCCTTGATTTCACGGAGGAATCCGGCTCCACTTTTCGGGTCGGTGTCGCGACCATCCATGAAGCAATGCACAAATACACGGTTAAGATCATAGGCTTTTGCAGTGTCGCAAAGGGCATAAAGATGATCGAGGGAGGAGTGAACACCTCCGGCCGATGCCAAACCCATGAAATGAATTGGCACGTTATGTTGTTTCGCATATTCAAAAGCGGATCTCACCTCAGGATTTTTAGCGAAGGAACCGTCTGCAATCGCCCTGTTGATTTTCACCAGATCCTGATATACAACCCTACCTGCCCCGATATTGAGGTGACCTACTTCGGAATTACCCATCTGGCCGTCGGGCAAGCCTACATTCTCGCCGCTTGCCTGCAATTGTGAATGGGGATATTCAGCCACCAGCTTGTCCATATATGGAGTGGGGGTGTTATAAATTGCGTCTTCCTTACCATGGCTTCCGATGCCATAACCGTCAAGGATAATCAGCAATGCTTTATTTGCCATAATTTATATATTGTTTTATTTTTTATTTCTTTGAGTCTAAAGGTGATTTCTCGACCAAATCAGTCAAATATTTCTTGTTATGATAACAAACAGCGTAGCCCCAAAGTTGTATGCAAAAATAGTTAAATAAATTGAAATAAAAAATCCCGTCCCGGACTTGGGACAGGATAAATATTTTTGTTACAAACTCTTATGCTTCCTCGTTTTTCTTTACGCGACGCTCTTTGATACGAGCCTTCTTACCGGTGAGGTTACGCAGATAATAAAGTTTAGCGCGACGCACCTTACCATATTTTGTAACAGTCACGGATTCGATGAAAGGGGAATCCATCGGAAAGATTCTTTCCACACCGATACCATCTGAAATTTTGCGTACTGTGAAACGTTTCTTGTCCTGATTGCCACTGATACGGATCACAACGCCACGATATTGCTGGATTCTCTCTTTGTTACCCTCTTTAATACGATAAGCTACATTCACTGTATCGCCCGGGCCGAAATCATCGAATTTCTTTTTGGGAGTTGCAAAAGCCTCCTCTACTACTTTAATTAAGTCCATTGTTATAAAGAAATGTTGGTTAAGTCGGCAATTTAACAAGCTTCACTATCTTGCCAGAGATTGCACAACGCGAGGGCAAAGTTAAAGAAAAAAAATCAACCGTGCAAATCAGCAAAATCCGGGCAGATATTTGCGAATCTTCAATGATTTATAAAAATAGATAGATTCTGCCGGTTTACAGCAGCTCTGTGATATCAAGTCCTAAATTGAGCATTATAGTTGCAGCCCCCTTGTGAGGCATTGCAAAGGCGACTCCTGCGGAATATGCCCTTACCTTGAAACCTGCACCGAGCGAAAATCCGGAGAAGAAGTTTCTTTGATAAGCGGCCATGTCGCTTGCGGTCTTATAGTTGTAACCAAGGTCGATATAGAATCTGTCGCTGGGACTATATTCCACTCCAAACACAAGGTGGCGGAAAAGATTACGGAAGAATCCGGAATTGGTCTGTTCGATAGTTCCTCCATCCTGATGCAGATAGTAAGGAAGCTTCCATTTAGTGAGATGCCAGGCAGTGATTGAGAAAGAGAAAGACTCTTTTATCCCTTTTGTAATACCGAGCTGCACGTCGAACGGCACTCGATCGTAATGGTCTTCGAAGCGTTTCAATTGGCCGCCCATGTTTTTCAACACAAAACCTACAGAAATCTCATGATCATCGTCATAATAACAAAGCCCGAGATCTGCAGCCATAGCAAAAGCGCTATACTGTTCATAAGCGCTATAGACCATCTTGACGTTAATACCTCCTCGCAAGCGATACGTGAAATCATGGGAATATGTGCCTTCAAAGATTATGTCTTGAGCGGTGAAATTGCCGGTGGATGTGCCATCCACGTCAAATCCTTTGAAATTTCCATAATTCAAATATCTGATACCTGCAGCCCATGCACCTCTTTCGCCTGCGGCCATTCCATAACGGACTCCTCCAAAATTACCGCTACTGTAATAGTGCATGTAGCCAAGCTTTAGCTCCTTATCGTTTTCAGGTCCAATCAAGGCCGGATTTTGTGAGGCCAGATCCAGGTCCGAATGAAGTGTGGAAACATTTGCGCCTCCCATTCCATATACATAGCTTGAACTTGAGATGTCCAGGAAATCATATCCCGTGTTGCCTCCCTGGGCGTTAGAATAGAGAGGGAAGAGGAGTATAAAAGACAAGAGGGGGAATTTCAACACCCTCCGGCTGAAATATTTAGAACACTTATAAAGAAATATCGATCTACCCACCTACTAAAAATTAATAATTTCACGCGGTTAGTACTCCCTTGTCGGGGAGTTATCCAAGGATATAACGTGAAATAGCTGATTCTATTGCTTAAAAATAGAAATAATAGGGTTCAAATCTTAACAAATGTAAAACTAAATTAAATAAGTTAATAGAACAGACTGAATATTTGGAAAAGAGCGTTTAGAGAAATATATTTGCATATAAGAGCAGAAAAAGAAAGTATGACAATTGAAAAAAAGGCAAGGATAATTGCCGTTTTGATATTCTGTTTGACATCGCCTATACTTTATTCACAGACGTGCAAGGTGCGTAATGCCACTTTGGAAAACGGGCGTGCCACATATATTGAAGCATTCGAGTATGACTATGTAGATAAGAAACCGGAGTTTCCTGGTGGAGGAAAGTCGCTCATCAAGTTCATTAACTCAACCCGTGAATATCCCATAGAAGCATACGAGATGGGTATAGAAGGGAGAGTAACTTGTGCTTTTATTGTGAATTGTGATGGGAAGATTAGTAATATCCAGGTGCTTCGCGGGGTGGAACCCTCTCTCAATCATGAGGCAATGCGAATAGTCTCTGCAATGCCGCAATGGATACCGGGAGAACTAAACAATGAGCCGGTTCCGGTCAGAGTGGTATGCTGTATCCCGTTCTCCAAATAATTTATAATTGAAATAAAGAGTGATTAAGATTTCTCCCTTATATCTCCAAAGTATATCTCAAAACTTCAAGTTTTATACCAGCAAAAGAGAGTGAGCCATTTTTGACTCACTCTCATTCATTTGAAAAATATCAATTTTATTTTTTCTTACTGTTGATATAGTCGGCCAAAGCTTTTGCATCGGATCCTCCTACAACATATTTTCTGCCATCCTTGAGGGTGATAAGTACAGTATTATCCGGTTTGCCATAGTAAGCGAAATAGTCTCCGATCTTTTCGTCGTTATACTTGCCCCATCTGCCGAATGATTTTATTGGAGCGCTCCCAAAAGTCTTTCCTTTTGGATTACGGCTCACTTGGTAAGGTTGAGCGGATGCAATTTCTGACATTCTGATTCTTTTTGATTTCAACGGGCGTCGGATTCTAACTTCATCGTCGTCTGCATATACATCAATCGGGGTGTAGAAAAGTGTACAGATCCACCAAAAGAACAGGATACCGATGATAATCCAGAACCACCACCAGCCACCCCAGTTCCAGCCGCCATTATCAACATAATTACCGGAATAATTATAGTCACTCCAACCCCAGTCAGGCCAAAAACAGAAGAAACAGAGCACACATATAAGTATAAACCAAATTATCGCGGTCCCTGAGTAATCATCGCTGTTGTAGGATATTTTTTGTCTCATAATAGTAATGTTTTAATAAGTTTTTAAATAATGTTATATCATATTAACACATTACAAGGATAATGGTTTAAGAAATATAATGAAAAAGCAAAGGAAACTCAATCCTCATCTTCAAAGACTCCGTCTTCATCAAAGAAATCATCTTCTTCTATCTCCTCTTCATCTTCGTAATCCTCATCTTCAAAGACACCCTCTTCATCGAAATAATCTTCGTCATCATCTAACTCATCCTCCCGGTCATAATCTTCATCGTCGAAAACTCCGTCTTCATCGAAGTCATCCTCCCCTATTTCCTCCTCAATTTCATTCTCGTCCCAATCCTCATCCTCAAAGACATCCTCTTCATCGAAATAATCTTCCTCGCTTTCCATCTCATCTTCGATTTCTTCAGAGTCGAAGTCATCCCTATCGTCATCAAACACATCATCATCCCAATCTGAATGAAAAATCCTATCCTTAGCCATAAGTATAAAGAGGTAAAATCATATTTCAAAGATAAGAGAATTTTTGAAAAGGTTAAAAATTTTTCATCAATGTCAGAACACTTCTACCCTATTTTTTGAGGAATTTTATAGGTAGAGATTTGATTATTAGTTAAATTTGCTTTCGATAAGACTCTTTTGCATAAGTAGTAACAACATCAAATAATATTTTTTAGATGAAAAGACTTGTTCCTATCCTTTTGATAGCCCTGACGGTGACACCGGGCATGATGGCAAAAAGTATAAGCAGCAGAGCTGCCGATGTTATAGCAACACAATTCATGCAGAGAAAACATCTTCAGGCCCCAATTCAAATGCAAACAAACACGCGAGCCGAAATATCTGCAAATCAAGCTTATTATATATATAATTTCCCGGCAGGGGGATATGTGATAGTTTCGGGGGATGATAGATTCGGAGAGATACTTGGATATAGCGATACAGGCACACTTAATCTTTCCAAAATACCGGAGGGACTGTCGTATCTTCTCGATCTATACAGCATGGCATTCGATTCATTGGAAAGTTCCAATTATGACGAAGGAATTGCGACTATTGACGCCACTCCTACCGTTGAACCTTTATTGGGTTCGACTAACTGGGGTCAGGCAGCCCCATTCAACAGCAAGACCCCGATAGTGGGTGGCACTACACATTACTACACCGGTTGTGTGGTAGCTGCTGTCACCCAGATAATGAAGTATTACAATTATCCCGCTCAAGGTTTCGGGTCAAAGAGCTACACGGATCCATTGTCGAAAAATAATCTTTCCGTTGATTTCTCCCAATCAGTCTACGACTGGGAAAATATGCCTGCCATTGTACCGGATGAACCGACGCAGGCCCAGATAGATGCGTATTCAAAGCTTGCTGCCGACTTCGGAATCGCTGTTGAAATGCAATATACCACTGCGGGAAGCGGCACCTACAACATTCTGGTGCCTTTTGCTCTGAGAGAATATTTTGGATATGATGAAGGGGTGAGACTTCATCAGCGCAAATATTACCCGACCTCCGAATGGATGGAAATGATCAAGAGAGAACTAAACGAAGGTCGTCCTGTGTTCTACGGAGCTACAAGCGATGTCGGGGGAGACGGACACGCCTTTGTTCTCGATGGTTATGATTCCAACGATTTCGTTCATGTAAACTGGGGATGGTATGGAAGCAGCAACGGCTATTTCAAGATCAACCATCTTGATCCGGAAATCTTAGGGATTGGAGGTGGAAACGGAGGTTATAACCTTAATCAGGATATGGTGACAGGTATTCAACCTGCAAAAGAGGGAAGCAAAAGAGATCAGGCACTTTATGGGGAGGTGAGATTAAGCGTATCCGGTCCCACCGAGGGTAAATTCACCTTAATTACATACATCGGGAACTGGGACGTCACACCGGTGGAAGTCCGGGTTGAAGGAGCCCTGGTGAAGGATGGGAAATTGGTTAAAAAACTTGGTGGAGGAGATTTCAAGATAGCCGGCTTTAACAATGCCACATACGGCATGTCGACAGTGACCCTTAGGGAGGTCACCATAGATGGAAGCGGAGTGGAAGATGGAGCCTACAATTTGAACATGGTTTATCAACCTAAGGGAGATGATGGCTGGTATCTACTGCGTCATCCTAAAGGAATGATCTCTCATGCTGAAGTGGAGGTGATAGATGGAGTTATAGTGCCTGTTAATCTGGCTGCATGGCCCAAGGCCGATGTAGTGCTTCTCACACCGATTGAAACCGACGAAGAATTCAATCCCGGTGATAACGCTCTCCTATCGTTCACTATGGAGAACAAAAGTCCTGATTTCCCCATTTCAAAGATATGTATGCGCCTTACGAGCATAAAAGATTCCAAAATTTTATTTGATTCTTCAGTGGATAAGGATGTGTATGAGCAATCCGTAGAAACCCTCTCTTTAACTTTCCCGATCAGTGAGAAAGCTTCTCCGGGATCTTATTACCTGACCTTGTATGTGCCCGGACGTGGCGATGAAATTTTTGAGTTTGACGACAGCAATGTGGGGCGTCCTATTGTAAAAATACTCGGAGAAGTAGAGGAAGAGGAAGCAGAGGATCCCAGTGAAGAAGAACCCAGTGAAGAAGAACCCAGTGAAGAAGAAACCGGAGATGAGCAACCGGAAGATGAAGACACAGGGATAGAATCAATATTCGACAATCATGCTCCCCTGACGATATGGGTAGAAAAGGGATGGCTCAGAGTTATTGGGGCAAATGATACGGGAGTGAAGTGTGTGGATGTCTACTCCCTGTCAGGAACGCGAGTATCACATGGGTCATTCGATCTTACAGACCTGCCGAAAGGTATCTATGTGGTGAAAGTAGTGCTTAACGATGGTAGGATTATTAATGAAAAAATAAATTTATAGGTTTCTTTCCCACGACATTAGTCTCCACGCTCTTTTGTTGAGTTAATACAATTACATTGTAGTGACATCACTCCTTCGGAGTTGGCTTCATTGGTTTTCAACCAAATATCAATAAATCTATACAAAAGTAATACCCCGTGCACGGATTTCATAAAACCGAGCACGGGATATAATATTTTATCAATGAATCGACCTTATAAGATAATTTTTCTTACTGTTTTACCTGCTTTTATTATGACTAAGCCTTTGTTTGCGTAAATGGTGTCACCGGCTTTTCCTTTGCCGATCAACATTCCTTGCTGATCATAGACGAAAGCTGTTTCTCCTGCAGGCAAAGAGTTCAGTAGAATTCCATCTTGGGTGACGCTGACTTTAATTTCAGAGATGTCGTCGACGATTGAATCAATACCGGCCATACTATCGTTGTATGCCCCGAAAACACCCCAAATTTTATCTGTCTTGTACATATTTATACAACCTTCAGGAACATGAAGAGTCACTTTTGAGAAATCACCAAACAGGGGCCCGTAATTATTGACCGGGTCATATCCATAATCCGGCAACTCTGTAGGAGACGTCCAATATACCCACATATCGGTCATTTTATTTACCTCTGAGCTTATAGCCCATATATTCATGTAATTAACAGAAGACGGGAGATCCAATATCTTGCAGCTACCGGATGTGGTCAGATCGCCTAAATACGTCACACCTGCCGGAATCCTTAGGTAATCGATTACGCAATTATAAAAAGCTCGCGATCCGAGGTCGGTGATATTCTCTTCTTTGGCATATTCAATCTTTCCGACCTCTGTATCGAAGAATGCTCCATAACCGATGGAAGTGATGTTTTCCCCAATATATACCTTACCAAGTTTAGAATCTCGGAAAGCATAGTTATCGATTGCTGTAACCGGATATGTCACTCCTTCGTAGGTTATGAAATCCGGTATTGTCACATCACCCGAATAACTGTTGTAAAGGGTATTTCGTGAGGTAACAACTGCTTCTTCGTTCCGGAATTTATAATAAATACCCTCTATCAATACTGTGGAACTGTCCATAGGACCTCCGGTCGAGGTGTTTGTGTAACTCTTCACACCGTTTTTCACACTAAGAAGCAGATGATCGGTAGCCTTCTCAGGGAAACAGATTTTCTCCCATTCTCCGTTATTGATCCTATAGACAGGATATAATTTATAATCACCATCAGGCACTTTATCATTGAAATTAATGGTTTTAACATCAAATAACAATGAATTAAAATGAGTCTGTATGAAATATGAGATTTTACCGTTGCTGTCTTCCAGAGCCACTGCCACATCAGAATTCCCTTTGGAATCAACCTGAACCGAAGCCCTCACCTCGCAAGTAATATTATTTCCTGAATTCCAATAAAGTTCTTTGCTCGAGCCGGCCCATATCCGGGGTTCACCTCCATTGTTAGGCTTTATATTGTAATATGCCTGTTGATCTGCATCGTAGCCCGTTGCATTGCTCAAAAAATATCCGGTTTCTCCACCAAGATTATAATGAAAATAACCTTTGTCGTCATAACCGTCGCACACGAATGCATGACCCCCCTGCATGTCATTATGACCCTCGATATAGACAGGTGTTCCTTCGTCGATACTTTTACGCAGCATGTCTTCAAAATATTGACGACTGCATTGAGTAGAATTCACTGCGAAAATACTGCGGTCATAGTCAAAGAAGTCAATGATGCCCTGTATATTCATCGAAGCTGCTGAGAGCATGGAGAAATTGGCCTTATTGGCTATAGCAATGTCATAAATTAATTTGGAAACAGCTTCGACTGACTCCTTGCTGTCATCCCCGTTATACACGGATTTCATTAAATCCCATTGATATATGGATTTACTGAAATCCATAGAGTAAGTTTTTCCATCATCTACAAAGGAATTGCTACCGCGACCTTGCTTAGGGTATTTATAATAGTTCATAATCATACCCTGTGCTATCTGGACGCAACCGGCATTGGCATTTGATTGATACATCTCAATATATGGATATAATGCATTGAATGGATGACTTTGATGCCAAAGCATATCGCCTAAAAGGGGGGCGGCGTTTCCTGAAGCTCGGGTTGTCGCGCCAAGAGGAGTTCCATTGTCTCCCAGGCTTGAAATACCATAAGAATATCCCTCAATTATGTTAGCCATGGAAGAGGATAAGACGGAAGGATCTAAATTTCCCGTTGTAGAATAACCAAGGATCATACGGGGAAGACGATCGTCGGCTGACACCAGCATCCAACCACCCATAGAGTTGTTGATAATGTAAACATTTTCATCGTATCGGGAAGCCGTAAGTTCTCCATTACTGCTTCTTGTGACTGTTTTATTGATAGAAGTCTCAAATTCCTCGGCAAGAGCAAGTGCCTCCATTTCACTGATTTTGTTAGCCATAGCTGAGGAAATTGAGGCGCCGATAAACAGAAGCGTCAGATAAAATTTATGCATAATTTAGAAATGGATTAGTTAACCCTATATATTTATCATCTTAACGTTAATCATCTTCCTTTATTATTCTTACTGAAAACGAAAGATCTCTTGATAATTCTTTCATAACAAAGATTTTTAAGTGAAGTATAATCGTAGGCTCCTAAACCCTTAGGGATTGTAGCGTGTTATTATTGTTGAGACTAAAATAAGTTTCGGCACGATTATTGCAATAAAGAAATTAAAAACTCTAAAAACAAAATTTATGGCAACAGGAAAAATAGGGGTAACTACTGAAAATATATTCCCCGTAATCAAGAAATTTCTATATAGCGACCACGAAATCTTCCTTCGTGAATTAGTGGCCAATGCTGTAGACGCCACACAGAAACTGAAGACCCTATACTCTTTTGGAGATTTCAAAGGAGAATTGGGTGAGATGAATGTAAAAGTCACCATTGACAAAGATAAAGGCACACTGACGGTGTCCGATCATGGCATCGGTATGGATGCAGAGGATATCGACAAATATATCAATCAGATAGCATTTTCAGGAGCCGAGGAATTCCTTGCAAAATATAAAGATACGGCAAATTCCATTATCGGTCATTTCGGACTCGGATTTTATTCCGCTTTCATGGTGTCGAAGAAAGTAGAGATCCGTTCTCTTTCCTATAAGGATGGTGCAAAAGCTGTTAAATGGAGCTGCGACGGTAGTCCGGAATACACCATGGAGGAGACAGACAAGACCGAAAGAGGCACCGACGTAATCCTGTATATTGATGATGAAGACAAGGAATTTCTGGAGCAAGCCAGAATTGACACATTGCTAAAGAAATATTGCCGCTTCCTGCCGGTGCCTGTAATTTCCGGTAAAGAGCAGGAATGGAAAGACGGCAAATACGTCGACACTGACAAAGACAAGATTGTCAATGCCACTGAACCGCTTTGGACTAAGAAACCGGTAGACCTCACCGATGAAGATTACCTGACTTTCTACCATGAACTTATGCCCGGGAGCGAGGACCCGATGTTCTGGATCCATCTGAATGTGGATTATCCTTTCACACTGACAGGCATACTTTATTTCCCGAGGATAAAGACCAATTTCGATATACAGAAAAATCGTATCCAGCTCTACTGCAATCAGGTTTTTGTAACCGATCAGGTGGAAGGCGTGGTGCCTGAATTCATGACACTCATGCAGGGTGTTATCGATTCTCCCGATATTCCTCTGAATGTCAGCAGAAGCTATCTGCAGGCCGATTCTCAGGTGAAGAAAATATCATCTTATATCACCAAGAAACTGGCTGAAAGACTTGAAAAAATGTTCAAGGACGATCGTAAGAGTTTCGAGGAAAAATGGGATGATATCAAGGTATTTATCGAATACGGAATGCTCACCGACGAGAAATTCTATGAGCAGGCCAAGAACTTCTTCCTACTCAAGGATGTAGACGGAAAATACTACACCCTCGAAGAATACAAGACTTTGGTTGAAGCCACACAGACCGATAAGGACAATACCATCATATATCTTTACACTACTGACCCTACAGCTCAATTCACATACGTAAAGGCTGCGGAAGAAAAGGGTTACAATGTACTTGTGATGGATGGTCAGCTCGACAATCATATCGTGGGTATGTTGGAACAAAAACTTGAGAAGATACGTTTTGTCAGGGTTGACTCCGATATACCGGAACGTCTGATTGTGAAAGATGACTCAAAGGATGCAGGCTTGTCTCCATTGCAGACTGATATCATGAGCACTGTGTTCAAGAGCCAGATACCGGCAATCGAGAAAACCAATTTCATCGTGACATTCGCCGCTTTGGGTGAGAATTCAGCCCCTGCGACAGTGACTCAGAATGAATTCATGCGCAGAATGAAGGAGATGGCCGCAATGCAGCCCGGTGCAAGTTTCTATGGAGAACTTCCCGACAGTTATGAGGTGATTGTCAACACCAATCAGCCTTCAGTTAAAAAGATTGTGGATGATGCCGTGAAGGCTTTGGAGGGTGAAGTCAATCCTATACGCACTGAGATTGACACTCTCAATAATGAAATGGCTGAAGCCCGCAAGGTAGCAAACGACAAAAAGGAATCTGCTCCTGATCTTTCCGAAAAGGAGAAGAAAGTGGGAGAACTCCGCGATAAGGAGACCGGACTTATTTCCGAGTATGCCAAGACTCAGCCGGTGGTAAGACAGATTATCGATCTTGCGCTCCTCCAGAGTCATTTGCTCTCAGGAGAATATCTAAACCAATTCATCAAAAGGTCAGTTGAACTTTTGAAATAAAGGACAGTAAACTCTACTTCATAAGCGATCCCGGACCATCCGATTTTATCAGGATAGCCCGGGATTATTACATGACTTTTGATAGATACGCGGTGTTATTTACCGCAGACATCCATAGGGCAACGAGGTTTTATCTGTTTGAAGAAATCATTGCCTTTATTGTCCACCAGGATAAAAGCCGGGAAATCCTCCACGTCGATTTTCCAGATTGCTTCCATGCCGAGTTCAGGATATTCCAGAAGTTCCACATTTTTTATGGAATCCTGGGCAAGGATGGCAGCCGGGCCTCCGATTGAACCGAGATAGAAACCTCCATGCTTTTTGCAGGCATCCGTCACTTGTTGGCTACGGTTGCCTTTTGCTATCATCACCATAGAACCTCCGGCCTCCTGGAACTGGTCAACATAAGGATCCATACGTCCCGCGGTGGTGGGACCGAAAGAACCTGAAGGCATACCCTCGGGTTTCTTGGCCGGACCGGCATAATAGATGGGATGATCTTTCAAATATTGCGGCATCGGTTGTCCTGAGTCGAGCAATTCCTTAATCTTGGCGTGAGCAATGTCACGACCCACTACTATGGTGCCACTGAGGGAAAGACGTGTGGAAACGGGATATTTGTCAAGTTCTTTCAAGACTTCCTCCATCGGACGATTGAGATCGATTTTCACAACTTCCCCCTCACCTTTCTGACGTAATTCCACAGGTATCAATTCTCCGGGGAATTCATCCAGTTTCTCTATCCAAAGGCCATCTTTGTTGATCTTAGCCTTCACATTTCTGTCGGCGGAACAACTGACACCCATACCTACAGGGCATGATGCGCCATGACGCGGAAGACGAATCACCCTTACATCGTGGGCAAAATATTTCCCTCCGAATTGAGCTCCGAGACCAATGTTCTGGGCCGCTTCCAGAAGTTCCTTTTCAAGTTCCACATCCCTGAAAGCTTGACCGTATTCATTGCCGTGGGTGGGCAATTCATCATAATATTTTGCCGACGCCTTCTTCACCGTGGCGAGGTTCACTTCAGCGGAGGTGCCTCCAATCACGAAAGCGATGTGGTAAGGAGGACAAGCGGCTGTGCCGAGTGATTTCATTTTCTCTATAAGGAAAGGCACAAGTGTCTTTTTGTTAAGGATCGCCTTGGTTTCCTGATAGAGATAAGTCTTGTTGGCTGAACCTCCACCTTTTGCAATGAAGAGGAATTTATACTCATTCCCTTCTGTGGCGTGAATTTCTATCTGGGCAGGCAGGTTGCAACCGGTGTTGACCTCGTCATACATAGTGAGAGGTGCATTCTGAGAATATCTCAGGTTATTTTCAGTGTAAGTTTTATAGATACCCAGAGAGATTTTCTCTTCATCGTTGCATCCTGTCCAAACGTGCTGACCTTTATATGCGGAACATATAGAAGTGCCCGTGTCCTGACAGAACGGAAGCACACCTTTGGCAGCAACCTCAGCGTTTCTCAGCATTGTCAGAGCCACGAACTTATCATTTTCGGAGGCTTCCGGATCATGGAGAATCTTGGCCACCATCTCGTTATGCTGCCTTCTCAACATAAAGGAACAGTCGTGGCTTGCCACATTGGCAATCACAGTCAATGCTTCTGGATCCACCACAAGCATCTCATGACCGTTCCAGTCTTCAGTCTTCACATAATCTTTTGTGATCAGCTTATATTCAGTCTTGTCGGGGCCCAATGGGAAAGGCTCCTGATAGTGGAATGGTTTTGTTGGCATTGTTTTTATTTTTTTGCTTTATCTATGCTTTTATTTCCCACAAATTTATATAAAATTCTTTTATCCCTCTCCTTTTCCTAACTCAATTTTTGTGGGGTTTTTGCAGTTTCAAAGAAATTGATTAAATTTGCAACATAAAATTTCGGGCGATAAACAGCCGATACCATCAAAATGGCTGACCCGATTTATTCAGAAATCTTCAAAAACCCCGATTTAATCATAATTAGAGACGGGTTAAAAGATATTTTCAAAAAATTCCATATTTTTTATTTCATTATCACCTGCGACATTGCATTGGATTGCATGGGGATTTAGATATGAATTGTTACCCCGGCAGGAGAAAAACACGAATCTTAATGTTCCATATCAATGACTTAAATGCCATGGATGAAAATGAACTGCGCAAGATTGCAGAATCCATGGGACTTAAAAAAGCAGCCTCCCATTCCAGGGATGAACTTAACGCTTACATTCTGGACAATCAAGCAATCACAACGGCCAAAGACATTGTGGCCAAGACCACTGAAAAACGCAAACCCGGCAGACCACCTAAAGAAAACCGGAAGTCAAAGAAAGACCGTCAGGTTGCCCCTCCGGAAGAGACGGTAGCAGATACCAACAGCACTCCGACCGAAAAATCTCAGCAGAAAGCTCCACAAGATCAAAAGCAACCTGAAAAACAGCAAAAACAACAGGATGCCACAGAACTCCAGTTTCCTGCGGAGGGAAAGTCGGAGCCCAAAAAAAGAGGCCGCAAACCAAAAAATACAAAAGAGACTGATAACACTTTGACACTATCAGGCAATCAAGACTCGGCAACGGAAAAAGAGCCTAACAGTCTGTTACCGTTAATTCAGCCAATTGAGCCTGCACCAGATGTAAAGCCACAGGACACCCCGACACAAGTAGAAGTCCAAAATAATGTGGCTGTTCAAAATCTCCCCGTAGAGCAGACTTCACAACAGGATCAGGAGAATCACCCGCGCCTGAAAGTTTTCACTCCTCGAAATCAGAAAAACGACCTGGAAAGTCAGGAATCTTTCTATTCTCTTTTTGGTCCGGCCAACAAGGGTAAAAGTTTCTCTCCAAGAGAGCAGAAAGACCATCAAAAGACTCCCCAATCGCAACCGCAGCAAACGGCGACTCAAAATGTAACTGAGGAATTGCCGGTGCCTCAGCCACGTCCCATACAGATGCGCGAACCGGGAGCCACCTCTCAGCAACCCCTTTCCAAACAACAAAAACTGCAACAGAAGAAACAGTTCCGCAATCAGAGACAACAGAACGGCCAGCCTGTACAGGAATACAATCTGGAAGGAATAGTGACTACCCATGGAGTGCTGGAAATCATGCCTGAAGGCTACGGATTCCTGAGATCCGGCGATTATAACTATCTCCCGAGCCCCGATGATATTTATGTTTCACAGAACCAGATTAAGGAATTTGGTTTGAAAACCGGTGATGTGGTAGAAGCATCTATACGTCCGCCTCTTGAGGGTGACAAATATTTCCCCATGACAAAGGTGATCTCTATCAACGGTCTGGAACCGGGAGTGGTCAAAGATAGAGTGGCTTTCGAGCACCTCACCCCTCTCTTCCCGGATGAGAAATTCAATCTTACAAAAGGATCTACATGTAATATCTCTACTCGTGTAGTGGATATGTTTGCACCCATAGGAAAGGGCCAGCGTGCATTGATCGTTGCTCCTCCGAAAACAGGTAAGACAATCCTGTTGAAAGATATAGCCAATGCCATTGCAGAGAATCACCCTGACACTCATATCATAATGCTTCTGATAGATGAAAGACCGGAGGAAGTGACCGATATGGCTAGAAGCGTTAACGCAGAGGTAATTGCCTCTACATTCGATGAACCGGCCGACCGACATGTGAAAATTGCCAATATAGTCTTGGAGAAAGCCAAAAGATTGGTAGAGAGCGGCCATGATGTTGTGATAATGCTCGACTCAATCACACGTCTTGCCAGAGCTTTCAATACAGTTTCTCCCGCTTCGGGCAAGATACTCTCGGGAGGTGTGGATGCCAACGCTCTGCAAAAGCCGAAACGGTTCTTCGGTGCGGCAAGAAACATTGAAAACGGAGGTTCTCTTACTATCATTGCCACAGCTCTCACTGAAACTTCTTCTAAGATGGATGAGGTGATTTTCGAAGAATTCAAGGGTACGGGCAACATGGAACTCCAGCTCGACAGAAAGCTCTCCAACAAACGTATCTTCCCGGCGGTAGATATCATTGCATCCTCTACGCGTCGAGACGATTTACTGCTGCCCCAGGAACATCTCAACAGAATGTGGGTGCTCCGCAACTATTTGGGCGACATGAACTCCCTGGAAGCCATGGAATTCATCAAGAAGAGAATGGAGATGACCCGCAACAACGAAGAATTGCTTGTCACTATGGACAAGTGATTGATTCTGCGTAAAAAATAGTCTGATAACTGGATGGAAAAAACAAATGCATCAAGAATTCTGGAAAGGCTTGGAATAAATTTCGAGCTGATAGAATATGATGTTGATCCCGACAATCTTGATGCCCATCATGTTGCAGCGTCTTTGGGTCAGGATATAACCACAGTGTTTAAGACCCTGGTGCTCCACGGAGATAAAAACGGTCATTTTGTCTGTGTGATTCAAGGAGACAAGGAAGTAGATCTAAAGAAAGCAGCCAAAATATCCGGGAATAAGAAAGTAGCCATGATTCCCATGAAAGAACTTTTGCCGCTTACGGGATATATCCGCGGCGGATGCACTGCAATAGGAATGAAGAAGTCTTTTCCGGTTTTTCTTGACTCCCGAGCCCTTGATCAGGAGCTGATCCATGTGAGCGCCGGCAAACGCGGGCTGCAGATAAAACTCAAGCCGCAGGATTATGTCAGAGCGGCCAAAGCCACAGTCGGGGATCTTATAAAAGAGGATAACCCGCAAGAAGAAGACCCGACATGAATACATTTGGCAGAAATCTGAGACTGACCACATTCGGAGAGAGCCACGGGCCGGCCATGGGTGGAGTAATCGACGGTTTCCCGGCAGGCTTTAAGATAGATTTTGAAGCCATCAGGGAAGAGATGGCCAAACGAAGCCCGGGATTATCGGCATTAGTGACTCAACGAAAAGAGTGTGACACTCCGGAATTTCTTTCTGGGCTCACTGATGAAGGTATCACATTAGGCACTCCCATAGGTTTTATTATCCGGAATAGCGACACCCGGAGTAAAGACTACTCTGAACTTGCTGATAAATTTCGTCCCAACCATGCTGATTTTACCTACGAAGCGAGGTATGGTCTCCGAGATCATCGCGGAGGAGGGAGAGCAAGCGCCAGGGAAACTGCCAATTGGGTCGTGGCCGGTGCTATTGCCTCACAATGGCTGAACACAAAAGGAATAGAGATCTCTTCACTTCTCACAGGAGTCGGAAAGATTTCTATGGCGCAAAAGATTCTTGACTCTCTGAGTGTATCCCCTTTCAATTATCAGGACCTTAAACTTCCGGAAGAATTCAAAAAAGCGATGGAAGCTGAGATCTTGGCTGCTAAGGAAAGTGGAGATAGTGTCGGAGGGATAGTCTCCTGTCTGATCACAGGCGTGAATGCAGGCATAGGAAATCCTGTCTTCGATAAGCTTCATTCCCGACTGGCTCAAGCTATGATGACTATAAATGCAGCAAAGGGATTCGAATACGGTCTCGGAATGGTTAGTGCAGAGAAACGTGGGTCGGAGGTTGTAGACATTTTCAATTCCTTCGATCAAGTATTCACTGAAACTAATTTTAGCGGTGGGATACAGGGAGGTATTTCCAACGGAATGCCTATATTCTTCAACGTGGCTTTCAAGCCCACCCCAACTATAATGCATGAACTCCGGACAATTGATATCCTGCATAATACTGTCACCCTAAAGATGAAAGGGCGCCACGATCCCTGTGTGGCAGTAAGGGCTGTGCCCGTGGTGAAAGCTATGGCTGCGCTTGTAGTGGCTGATTTCCTGCTATGAAATCCTACAGCGATTATCTTTCTGAAATTTTTCCCGGCATCAAGGTACAGAAAATATCTATCGATGCCGGCTTTTCATGTCCCAACCGGGATGGGAAGATAGGCACGGGAGGATGCATTTATTGCCGTAACGATTCCTTCTCGCCTGGATATTGCAAACCGGAAGATGAAGTGAAGGAGCAGTTACGGAAAGGGAAAAAATTCTTTTCAAGGAAATATCCGGAGATGAAATATCTGGCATATTTCCAAAGCTATACCGGCACCTACAATAAATCGTCGGAAGAATTGCGTAAACTGTATTATGAAGCACTCGGTGAGGAAGATATAGTCGGTCTTGTGATCGGCACCCGACCCGACTGCATATCAGACTACACTTTGGAAATTCTTTCCGAAATCAATAAAAGAAAACCGGTTTTTATAGAATTAGGGGCCGAGACTTCCCATGACACCACTCTTAGGTTGATCAACAGAAACCATACCTGGAGAGACGTAATGGATGCTACTGCAAGAATTGACGCAAAAGGGATTCATTGCGGACTACACCTGATAATAGGTCTACCGTCGGAAACCCGGGAAATGGTTTTGCATACCATTGTAGAAGCTACGAAACTTCCCATAAAGACTCTCAAACTTCATCAGCTGCAGGTGTTGAAAGGGACTCCCCTGCTCCACATGATAGAGAGAGGCGAACTGTCGGTGACAGAATTCTCTCTTGAGGATTATCTGAAATTATGTGCCGAAATTGTAAGGATTGTGCCTGAAAATATTGTAATTGAACGTTTCCTCTCCCAATCCCCTCCGACTATGGTTGTTTCTCCTTCTTGGGGCTTGAAAAATTATGAATTCATGAATCTGCTGAAAAAATATCTATAGAAAGCAAGCTGTTTAAAGATCAGTTATAAAAGAATTCTGCCATGTTTCCTGTTCTGAAACATTTTGCTTAATTTTGCGTAAGTCAAAATATATGATTATGAAACTGAAAGCATTATTCGCCTTTGCGGCTATTTGCGGTTCTCTGACAGCTGCCGCAGATATCAATCTGACATTGCCTGGAGATTGCAATGTGAAATCCATAGCCTATTATTACGCCCCGATAAAGCAATATGCAGCGGCCAAGAGCCGGGCTGAAAGAGGCATTGTGGCCGACAGTGTGGCTGTTGTCAATTCAAAAGCAGTCATTGCGATTCCGACAGGAGCTGACGGCTATCTTTACGGAATTAATCTTTCCGACAATAATCTGGACCTCTTCGTGGCTCCCGGAGAAACTGTAAATATAGATGTGACATCCTGCAATCCTTTTGACTATTCTTTGAGTGGTAGCGCTATTGCGGAAGGCATGAACGAACTCCGGTTACTTGAGGCTCCAATCATGAAGAAGGCTCAAGAAATGAATGCATCGGGCAATCCTGACCCTGAGCAGATGCAGTCGCTTTCCGAACAGTATGTAAACGTGCAAAAAGAATTCATCACAGCTAATCCGGAAAGTGCGGCCGTTGGAGTTGCTCTTATGAATCTTGACGGAGAGGATTTCATCACAACGTTCGAGTCTTTGCCGGCCTCTTTTAATAGTTCGATACTTTACCCGATAGCCGAACTCCAATATGAGCGTGAAAAGAAGAATTTGGAAATGGAAAAGAAACAGCAGGCCATGCAGGCCGGGGATGTGGATGCTCCCGGTTTCACGCTTAAAGACCTCGAAGGAAAGGACCTGTCACTCTCCGATTTCCGTGGGAAATGGGTAATTCTCGATTTCTGGGGGAGTTGGTGTCCCTGGTGTATCAAGGGTTTCCCTGAACTAAAGGAAGCTTATCAGAAATATTCCCCGGAGTTGGAAATAATCGGGATCGACTGCCGTGAAAGCGAAGAGGAATGGAAAGCCGGTGTAGAGAAATATCAATTACCATGGGTGAACGTTTATAATCCGGAAGGGACATCTCTACTTTCAGACTATGGTGTGCAGGGCTTCCCTACAAAAGCTATCATCAATCCGGAAGGTAAGATCGTCAATATCACCGTGGGACACAATCCGGAATTTTTTACAGTTCTCACCGGCCTAATGGGTAAATGAATCATAGGGGCACACAGTTTGTGTGCTCCTTTAATTTCTTTAGTATCCTATTCTTAATTCATGAAAAGATTTTTCATAGGATTACTGCTACTTGCCGTCGGATATGCTTCGGCTTTGTCCAAAGGCCACGAATTTTTGCAGATAATCGTGTATTGGAAAATCGATAATCCCTGGAATTTAAGGCTTTTCTCAAAATTAAAGGAGATAGAAGAGAAATATTCGGATGATGAGAATGTAAAGGTAGACTTCATGTTTATTTGTTGCGAACCATCTTCAGAAGAGGCTTGGCAACAAGCAGTAGAAAAACATCATCTGCCGGGCACACAATATATGAGCACTGCGGAAGCCGACTATACCGGACAATTCAATATCAACGGTTATCCCACAGTGATTATGGCAGACAATAAAGGCAGGATTATTTATCGTGAAGTAGGATATGATTCTAATATAAAGACCTTTGCAGAGGATTATCTCTTTAATGACGACTTTCTTGACATGAATATGGCAGAAAAAATCCAAAGAATGATAGGAAATTAAAAAAAATTTATATAACTTTGCACTGCTTTTGGAGCAAGAGAGCTCCGGGAGCTAAATGGTGGATGTAGCTCAGTTGGTTAGAGCGGCGGATT